>JAWOBH010000038.1:0-7458 GCA_046498125.1 Prochlorococcaceae cyanobacterium
CGCCCTCAACGGCCACCTGCACGCTCACATCAGCCCCGAGATCCGGGAGCTGGGTGAGGCCCACAGTCCTGAGCACACCCTGCGCACGGCCCGCGGCGCCTGCCGCGATCAGGCCCTGCTGTTTCTCGCCGTGGCCCGCAGCCAGGGCCTGGCGGGGCGGTTCGTGAGCGGTTACCAGGACCGCTCGGCCCTGACCACCCCGCAGCGGCATCTGCATGCCTGGCCGGAGGTGTACCTGCCGGAGCTGGGCTGGCAGGGCTTCGACCCCACGCGCGGCATCCCCACCGGGGCCGGCCACGTGGCGGTGGCCGCCGCCCCGGAGCCCGCCGGTGCCATGCCGGTGGCGGGCAGCTACGTCGGAAGCGCCAGCTCCAGCCTCAGCTACGTGGTGACGATCCAGGCTGACGGCCCCTGAGGCCATCAGCCCGCGCGCCGCAGGCTCAGCGGACCCAGCGGATGCTCGGCGTGGGGATAGGGGCTGTGGTGCGAGTGCCCATGCTCGTGCTGATGGCCCGGCGGCAGGGGCACGCCGTCCGGCTGGCAGGCGCCGGTGCACTCCTGCTCGCAGAGGGTGCAGGGCTCGCCCAGCCCCTCCACGTGGTGATGGTGGCTGTGCTGGGGGGCCCCCACCTCCTGCTCGAAGCCCAGCACCTGGGCCCGGTACTTGCACAGGGAGCAGTTCATGGCGGCATCGCCGCGGATCGCCTCCTCCAGCCGTTCGCGGAAGGTGTCGATCACCAGCGGATGGTCGTTGAGGTAGCCGGCCTTGAGGAACTGCACCTCGGGGTGGTCGGCGGCCACCCGGTCGGTGTGCTGGTAGATGCGGCTCACCAGCACGCCGGAGAACAGGAAATAGGGGAACACCACGATGCGTCGGAAGCCCAGCCGCACCACATGGCGCAGGCCGGGCTCCACCAGGGGGAAGGTGACACCTGAGTAGACGGTTTCTCCCCAGCCGAAGCCGAAGCCCTCCACCAGCATGCGCATCACCTTGGTGACATTGGAGTTGGCGTCGGGGTCGGAGGAGCCCCGGCCCACCACCACCAGCAGGGTGTCGCTGAGGGGCACCGGATCGGCGGGGCCATCGGGCGTCGCATCGGCGGCGGCGATGGCCTCCCGCACCCGGGCACCGGCGGCCTGGATCATCTTGCGGTCGATTCCCAGCTCCCGGCCGTACTGAATCTCCAGGCCGGTTTCGGCGGCGTAGGTGTTCAGCACGGAGGGAATGTCGTTCTTGGCATGGCCGGCCGCGAACAACATGCCCGGCACCGCCAGCACCCGGGTCACGCCGCGCTCCCGCAGGCGATCGAGGCCGTCGCGCAGGATCGGCCGGGCGAATTCCAGATAGCCGTGCTCCACCGGCACCTCCGGCAGACGGCGGCGCAGGCCGTGGGCCAGCTGGGCGAACTCCTCACAGGCCAGGCGGTTGCGGCTGCCGTGGCCGCAGATCATCACGCCAAGGCCATCGAGGCTGCTGAAGTCGAGCGGCGGCTGGGTGGCCGTGGTGAAGGTCATGGGCTCTGCCGGGATCCGCGCCGGGTTCGAGGGAATGGGAGCGGCGAGCGTTCTGACTGAGGGGCCGGCCGGGGCCGACACCATCACAGCTGCGGGACAGCGCCGGACTCGGCATGGGACGGACCCGTGCCCCACCGGACTTTCCTCGTTGCCTTCCGGGAGTGACCCGCGGAAACCGATCGCTCCCATTGTGCTCATGGAAGTGGCGGCCAAAGCAAAGCCCGGAGCCTGGGCCCCGGGCTTGTGCTGGCTGCATCACCGTGGCTGGTGGGCCATCGGTGGGCAATCGGTGGGATCGTCAGTTCAATCCGTGGCGTGCGGATCGATGGGGGGTAACGGATTGTGGATGGATTGCGATTGGTTTGTGGCTGTGCGCGGAGCGGGCTGAGGGCGGCCCTGGGGCCAGGGCTCAAGCGGGGCTTCCCGGTTGGTCCGGGGCACCTGGAACTGGTCCCTGGCTGCTCTCCTGGGAAGGATCCGCGCCTGGGCCGGATCGTCTTCGGGGGGAAAGTCAGCCCGGGACTGACAGTTCGTGCATGCGGCTGGGTAGCCGCGATTGGGACGGTGCGGTGGACGGCGACGACGTCACACGCCGGGGAAACCAGAGGTCGATGGAGACTGTTGGAGCAGGGTCTGAACCTCAGCTCACTCCGCGGTTCTGGTTGTCAGGGTTCTCATCCATAGGCAGTCGCTTTCGGGGCCTGCAAACGCACTCTCGGCAGGTGCCTGAGTGCTGACAAGGTGATCCAGCGCACACGACACGGCTCGTCACGTTCCGAGATCCTCCTTCACCGTTGGCCCCGGGCAAGTCGCAGGATGGCCCCCCATGTTCAGCTCCGCCCGCTCCTACACCTTCCTCTCGATCGGGGCCGCGGCAGCCACGATCGTGCTCAAGGTGGCCGCCTGGAGGATCACGGGATCGGTGGGCCTGCTCTCCGACGCCCTCGAGTCGGGAGTGAACCTGGTGGCGGCGCTGGCCGCCTTCTTCGCCCTCTCCCTGGCCGCCAAGCCCGCCGACCGCGAGCATCCCTTCGGTCACTTCAAGGCCGAGTATTTCTCCAGCGGTCTTGAGAGTGCCCTGATTCTGTTGGCCGCCGCCGCCATCCTGGTGACGGCGGTGGAGCGGCTGCTGGCGCCCGAGCCGCTGCAGCAGCTGGGTGCCGGCCTGGGTCTGTCCGTGGTGGCCAGCGCCATCAATGCGCTGGTGGCCTGGCTGCTGCTGCGGGGCAGCCGGCGCTTTCACTCGATCACCCTCCGGGCCGATGCCCAGCACCTGCTCACTGACGTGTGGACCTCGCTGGGGGTGGTGGTGGCGGTGGGGCTGGTGCAGCTCACCGGCCAGACGGTCCTCGATCCGCTGATCGCCATCGCCGTGGCCCTGAACATCGTGGTGATGGGCTGGAAGCTGCTGGGGGAAACCGCCTCGGGTCTGCTCGATCACGCCCTGCCGGAAGCGGAGCAACAACAGCTCGAGGCCCTGCTGGCCGCCCACACCGGCGAGGGCCTGGCGGTGCATGCCCTGCGCACCCGGGTGGCCGGCTCAAGGCGTTTCGTGGTCTTTCACCTGCTGGTTCCCGGCCACTGGCCTGTGCAGGCCGGTCATGACCTCTGTGAGCGGCTGGAGCGGGAGATCGCCGACGCCCTGCCGCGCACCGACGTGACGATCCATCTCGAGCCGATCGAGGATCCCCGCTCCTGGCGTGGCGAGGGCTTCGACTGGGATCCCTCCTGAGCCACGGCCGCTCAGCTGCGTCGCAACCAGGGCGGAGCACCGCTGAACCAGTCGCCCAGATCGTCCTCGCCGGGGCGGAAGCAGTCATCGGGCTCCACTGAGCCCAGATCGAGATCGGCCAGCAGCCGGTCGATTCCATCGTCACTGTCACCACTCAGCTGGCGGCGCCGGGCCCGCCTCAGCCAGGAGGCCACGGTGTGATCGCGGTCGGCGAATTTCTGCACGTAAACCCGCTCGCCGAGGCTCACCGGCTGGCCGCGGGCGATGCGATCGAGGATGGCCTGCAGCCGCAGGCGGGTGGGGGTGGACAACATGGTGGTGACGCTGCTTCAGGCGTGATAGCGAGGCCTCGGGGGGCAGCTGTGGCCACTGCCACCAAAGTGCCGCTTCGGTGTGGGGATGGCGATGGCCCCCCCCTTGCCGTCATCCAAAATCTCGCGGCGCTGGCTGAGGGCCGCGTGGATGTGGCCCTCGGACCGATCAGGATGACCCCGCTGGCTGCCCCTGCGGGTGGAGGATCTGGAATCGGTCTGGATGCGCTGAGTGGCCCGCGCCGGCTGGGCAGGACCCCGGGATCAGTCGCTAACCGGTGCGGCGGTGCCCTCAGCATCGCTGTCATCAGAGAGCTCCGGCTGGGGAACCATCAACGGTGTCAGCCAGGGCCAGGCGGGGCTTGCCGAACCATCGGGCACGGACTCAGGCTCCGGACCCACCACGTCGATCGAGGTGCGCTTCACCACCAGCTTGAACCGGCGCGGGCTCAGTTTGCTGTTGATGAACTCCTGCACGGCACTCACCTGGGTGAAGGTGGGCAGGCGTGGATCGCTGACGCTCACCCGGGCGGTGATCACCGGCGGCTCCACGTCCCAGTCGATGCGCACGCTCTCCAGCTCCGATTCGAGTCCGAGGGTGATGGTTTCGTTGCGCAGGCTGGTGAGCACCAGCTCTTCGATCCGCTGGGCCTGCACCTGACGGCGCGAGAGTCCCATCAGGTTGAGCAGGCTTCCCCCCAGGGGGATCACCAGCAGGGCGGTGAGGGCCATGCTGGTGAGTCCCAGCCGGCTGCGCAGCAGCCGGCCCCGGAACGGGCGCTCCAGCACGTTCAGGGTCACCATCGCTCCGGTGAGGATGCCCAGCAGGTTGGTGAGAAACAGCAGGGCAGCCCCATAGGCCTCATGCCAGCGTCCGGCGGCCAGCAGCAGGCCGGTGACGCACACGGGCGGCACCAGGGCTACGGCGATGGCCAGGCCGGCCACGGCGTTGATGGCCTCCTTGCGCAGCTTGGCGTACATCGCCACCACCCCCGCGGTCAGGGCAATGCCCAGATCGAGCAGATTTGGGCTTGTGCGCCCCATCACTTCGCCGCCGTGGCTGGGGAGCGGCACCAGCAGACCGATCCCCACCGACACGATCAGCCCCAGCAGCACGCCCAGGGCGAGGGTGCGCAGGGCGTGCAGGAAGTCGGGAAACTGACCGCGCAGCACCTGGAAGGCCATGGCCTGCAGGGGCAGGATCCAGGGGGCCACCACCATGGCGCCGATCACCACTGAAGGGCTGTTGGCGAGCAACCCGAGGGTGGCGATGATGGTGGATCCGAGCGTGAGGATGGCGTACACCTGCCCGAAGCGGGCGTCGCCGGCGAACTCGTCGCGCAGGGTCGTCAGGCGGTCTTTATCCGCCTGCAGGGATCGGTTGGCCGGCTGGCTGCGCATCAAGCCTCGGGGCGGCAGCCCGTTGGTTCAAGGCATCAGTCTGGTTGCAACCGGCACACGGGGCCCAACAGCCCCAGGCCTCAACTGACACTGGCCGCAACCAGCCCAGGATTCAGCTGCGAGGCTTGATTCCCAGCACCTCGGCTCCGTACTGCTCACTGAACATGGCCTGGGTCTGCCAGGCGGAGAGCAGGGATTTGGCCACACTGCGCAGCTCCTCGATGTCGTTGCAGGCGTCGATGGCCCGGGAGTGCATGGCCACGGTGAATTCGCGGCTGAGGGAGAGGGAAGAGCCGGGCATGGAATGAATGGTGTCAGTTGTTTAGAAATGTAACAAGTCTGGTTCGAGTGTGGGGATGCCCCGGTGGTGTGGAGGTCCGCCCCTTTCCCGTGCTCCCCTGGGCTGATGGACGAGCCTGAATCCGCCGACCCCTCCGCGCCCGCCGCGCCGATCCAGGCCCGGGCGGAAGCCCTGCTGGCGCAGCTGAGCAGGGCGGAGAAGCTCGCCCTGCTCGATGGCGACACCCCCTTCTGGGCTGGCCTGTTGGCCATCGCCGCCCGTGACGCCTCCCACCGCCATCCCTGGCCGGCGGGCCAGGTTCCCCGGCTGGGCCTGGGCGGCCTGCAGTTCGTGGATGGCCCGCGTGGCGTGTGCCTGGAGGGCGGAGCCACCACCTTCCCGGTGCCGATCGCGCGAGGCGCGACCTGGGATGGGGAGCTGGAGGAGCGCATCGGCGAGGCCATCGCCCTGGAGGCGCGCGCCTTCGGGGCCAACTGGGTGGCCGCGGTGTGCGTGAACCTGCTGCGCCACCCCGGCTGGGGCCGGGCCCAGGAGACCTATGGCGAGGACCCCGTGCATGTGGGGGTGCTGGGGGGGGCGTGCACCCGTGGCCTGCAGCGCCACGCCCTCGCCTGCGTCAAGCACTTCGCCCTCAACTCGATCGACAGCTCCCGCTTCCTGGTGGATGTGCGCGCCACTCCGCGGGTGCTGCACGAGCTCTACCTGCCCCAGTTCCGGGCCTGTGTGGAGGCGGGTGCCGCCTCGGTGATGAGCGCCTACAACCGGGTGAACGGCATCTGGTGCGGCGAGCATCCCGGGCTTCTGAACGGGATCCTCAAGCGGCGCTGGGGTTTCACGGGTTTCGTGGTCACCGATTTCATCTTCGGGGTGCGCGACGGCGTGGCCGCCCTGCTGGCCGGTCAGGACCTGGAGATGCCCTTCCGCATGGTGTTCGAGGGGGTGCTCGAGGAGGCGCTCAGCGACGGCCGGCTGCCGCAGGCCCGGGTCGATGACGCCGCGCTGCGGCTGCTGCGGGCCCAGTTGTCGCTGCCGGCGGGCGACTACCCGGCCTCGCTGCGCCGCCGCGGCGAGCACCTGCGCCTGGCGCGGGAGGCGGCCACCAAGGCGATCGTGCTGTTGCGCAACGAGAATGCGGTGCTGCCGTTCACGGGCCTGGACTCCCTGGCGGTGGTGGGCCGGCTGGCGGGGGAGCCGAACCTGGGCGACCGCGGCTCCTCCGACACCCGCCCCCCCGCCGGCGCGGTGGTGACTCCCCTCGATGGCCTGCGGGCCGCCGCACCCCAGCTGGCGATCAGCCATGTGGGCAGTGATGACCCGGCGGCGGCTGCCGCGGCGGCCGCCGGCTCTGACGCGGCCGTGGTGGTGGTGGGGCTCGACTGGCGCCTGGAGGGGGAGCACATCCACCCCGGCGACATCGCCCCGATCCTGTGCCAGATCCCGCCTCCCGGCGTGCTGCAACCCCCCTGGCTGCAGCACCGTCTGGGGCGCCGCCGGTTGCGGCGGCTGTGGCGGCCGGCGGCCGAGCTGATCGCCTGGATCACCGGCCATGCCACGCCGCGCCGCGGCGGCGATTTCGCCTCCGGTGACCGCACCGACCTGGGCCTGCCCCCCTCCCAGGTGGACCTGATCCGGGCGGTGGCGGCCGCCAACCCGCGCACGGTGGTGGTGCTGATGGGCGGTGGAGCGGTGCTGATGGAGGCATGGCGCCAGGCGGTGCCGGCCATCCTGCTGCTCTGGTACCCGGGGGAGCAGGGCGGCCACGCCTTGGCCGATGTGCTGCTGGGCCGGGTGTCCCCCTCGGGGCGGCTGCCCTTCAGCCTGCCCGGCAGCAGCCAGCAGCTGCCGCCCTTCGAGCCCCGGGCGCAGGAGGTCAGCTACGACCTCTGGCACGGCTACCGGCGCCTGGGTCGCGACCGGGAGCGGGCGGCCTACCCCTTCGGCTTTGGCCTCTCCTACAGCCGCTTCGAACTCAGCGACCCCACGGCTGCCCTCACGGGTGAGCTGCACGCGCAGCTGAATGCAGAGCCGCACGGGGAGCCAGGCGTGGCCGAGGCGGTGGCGTTTGTGGTGGGGGTGACGCTGCACAACCGGGGAGCCATGGCCGCCGCCGAGGTGGTGCAGGTGTATCTCGAGCCTCCCGGCCTGGGGCTGGAGCGTCCGCCCCGCACGCTGGTGGGGTTCGAGCGCCTGGAGCTGGC
>JAWOBH010000058.1:0-2626 GCA_046498125.1 Prochlorococcaceae cyanobacterium
AGCCGGCACCGGGCCGGGATCTGCCCGCCCCCTACCAGAACCCCTGGATGCTGCTGGGGCGCGACCTCCGCGCCCTGCTGGCCACGGCCCGCCTGCGCGGCTGGGAACTGGCGCGGCGCAACCGCCAGGGAGACCTGGCCGTGCCGGCCTTCTGGCCCCGCGAGCTGCGCCCCTGGTTCTGGCCCCTGGTGCTCAGCCTCGTCCTGGCGCTGCTGGTGGGGCTGCTGGTGCTGGTGGGGCCGTTGCTGCCGGGCCGTCTCCCCCAGGGGCAGCAGCCCCAACAGGCCCTTCGTGAGGATCAGCCCGCCGCGCCGCTGCCCGCAGCCCCTGAGCCGATGGAGCAGCCACCGCCAGCTGCTGAGCCTGCTGAACCGCCTGAGCCGCTGCTCCCGCCTGAAGCGCCGCCTGACCTGCCGCCCGCAGTGCCGGCTGGAGAGCCGCCAGCAGCCGCCCCCCTGACTGAGGCTCCGCCGATCGATCCCCTGCTGGCCCTGCTCCATCCCGCCGATCCCGGTGGCCTGATCCTGGCGGTGCGTGAGCGGCCCGCCAGCAGCTGCCTGCAACTGGAACTGGCCGCAGGCTTCGCCGCCCTGGCGCCGGAGCGGCAGGGACAGCAGGCCGAGGCCTGGCGCGGCCGTGCCCTGGAGCTGGGCTACGAGCGGCTGGAGCTGGTGGATGGAGCGGGCCGGCTTCTGGGGCGAACCGCCCGGGTGGGCTCAGGCATGATCCTGCTCACCTCTGCGGCCCCAGCACCGGATGCCCCTTGAACTCCAGCAGGTTCAGCGGCTCTGGGGAGAGCCGCTCACCCCCTCGGCTGCCGCGGCCGGGGAAGCGCTCAGCGCCGTGAGCACCGACAGCCGCAACCTCCCCCCCGGGGCTCTGTTCGTGGCGCTGGTGGGGGAACGCTTCGATGGGCATGCCTTCCTGGAGCAGGCCCTGACGGCCGGCAGCCGGGCCCTGGTGGCCCAGCGCGACCGCCTCGATGGGGCCGCCCAGCAGGCCCTCAGGGCGGCGGCCGCCGCCGCTGGAGCCGCCCTCTGGCTCGTGGATGACAGTCTTCAGGCCTATCAGGATCTGGGACGGCTGTGGCGTGAGGGTCTCGGCGCCCCGGTGGTGGCGGTGACGGGCTCGGCGGGCAAGACCAGCACCCGCGAGCTGATCCGGGCCGTGCTGGCTCCCCTGGGCCCGGTGCTGGCCTCCAGCGGCAATGAGAACAACGATGTGGGCGCGCCGCTCACCCTGCTCAAGGCCACGCCGGAGCACCGTGCCCTGGTGGTGGAGATGGGCATGCGCGGCCTGGGCGAGATCGAGCGGCTCAGCCACTGCGCCCGCCCCGATCTGGCCGTGATCACCAACATCGGCACGGCTCACATCGGCCGGCTGGGCAGCCGTGAGGCGATCGCCGTCGCCAAGTGCGAGATCGTGGCCGGCCTCGCCCCCAGCGGGGTGGTGGTGATCCCAGCCGGCGACCCGCTGCTGGACCGCACCCTGGCGGGTTGCTGGAGCGGCCGGGTGCTGCGGGTGGCCCTCGACGGCGATCCCGGCGCGGCGGACGCCGACCTCTGCGGCCAGCTCGACGTCGAGGCCGGCACCGTCACGGTGGCCGGTGTCTGCCTGCCCCTGCCCCTGGAGGGGCGTCACCAGGCCCGCAACCTGCTGCTGGCCCTGGCCGTGGCCCGCGAGCTGGGGCTCCCCCCCGAACGCTGGAATCCGGCGGCGGTGGACCTGCCGGGGGGCCGCAGCCGGCGGCTGGAGCTGGCCGGTGTGCAGCTGCTCGACGAGACCTACAACGCCTCCCCGGAGGCGGTGCTGGCCTCCCTGGAGCTGCTGGCCGCCCAGCCGGCCCACCGCCGCTACGCCGTGCTCGGCACGATGCTGGAGCTGGGGGAGCGCAGCGTGGAGCTGCATCGCCAGGTGGCGGAGCGGGCGGTGCAGCTGGGCCTCGATGGCCTGGTGCTGGTGGTGGCGGGCGCCGAGGGGGAGGCGATGGCGGCCGTGGCCGACGCCCTGCCCCGCCTGGCCCAAGCCACCGGCCCGGACCAGGCCGCGGGCTGCCTCGCCGGCTGGCTGCAGCCGGGCGATGCGGTGCTGCTCAAGGCCAGCCGCGGCGTGGCCCTGGAGCGCATGATCGAGCCCCTGCAACGGCGGCTGGGCGGCTGAGCGGTTCGCTTCAGCCCTGGGGGCCTGGCCAGTTCTCCTTCACCAGCTGGCGGGCCCGGCCGAGGGCCAGGGCCCCGCTGGGCACATCTTTTGTGAGGGTGGACCCAGCCCCCACCGTGACGCCGCTGCCGAGGGTGATCGGAGCCACCAGCACCGAGTTGGCGCCGGTCTTGCTGCCGGCGCCGATCACGGTGCGGTGCTTGTTCACCCCGTCATAGTTGGCGGTGATCGTGCCGGCGCCCACGTTCACCGCGGAGCCCAGGTCGGCATCGCCGATGTAGCTGAGGTGATTCACCTTCACCGCGTCGGCCAAGGTGCTGTTCTTGATCTCCACGAAGTTGCCCACGTGACTGCCGGCGCCGATGCGGGTGCCGGGGCGCAGCTGTGTTACCGCATGTGATTGTATACCGCAACAAGGCAAATTTTGACGACCTTGTAAATCGTTCAATATCTGCGTTACGCGCAA
>JAWOBH010000220.1:0-3171 GCA_046498125.1 Prochlorococcaceae cyanobacterium
GTGCCCCTCAAGCCGGCGGTGGATGAGGCCCTCAGCGCCAAGGGTGGTGCCCCCAGCGTGGAGCATGTGCTGGTGGTGCGGCGCCTCGATGGGGCCGGCGGCGACTGCGCCATCGAGCCTGGCCGCGACCACTGGTGGCACGAGCTGGTGGGGGGCCAGAGCCCGGACTGCCCGGCCGAGCCGATGGCCAGCGAGGACCGGCTGTTCGTCCTCTACACCTCCGGGTCCACCGGCAAGCCCAAGGGGGTGGTGCACACCACCGCCGGCTACAACCTCTGGGCCCATGTCACCTTCCAGTGGATCTTCGACATCCGTGACGACGACATCCACTGGTGCACCGCTGATGTGGGCTGGATCACCGGTCACAGCTACATCGTCTACGGGCCCCTCTCCAATGGGGCCACCACCGTGATGTACGAGGGGGCGCCGCGGGCCTCCAACCCCGGTGCCTTCTGGGAGGTGGTGCAGAAGCACGCCGTGACGATCTTCTACACGGCGCCCACAGCCATCCGGGCCTTCATGAAGAGTGGCACCGAGGTTCCCGGTAGGTACGACATGAGCAGCCTGCGCATCCTTGGCAGCGTGGGGGAGCCGATCAATCCCGAAGCCTGGATGTGGTATCGGGAGGTGATTGGCGGCAACCGCTGCCCGGTGGTGGACACCTGGTGGCAGACCGAGACCGGCGGGGTGATGATCAGCCCGCTGCCTGGCGCCACGCCCACCAAGCCGGGCTCCTGCACCCTGCCCCTGCCGGGCATCGCCGCCGACATCGTCGATCACGACGGCAACTCCCAGCCCGCCGATGCCGGCGGCTACCTGGCCGTGCGCAGACCCTGGCCGGGGATGATGCGCACCGTGCACGGCGATCCGGAGCGCTTCCGGCGCAGCTACTGGGAGGAGGTGCGCCCCGCCGATGGCTCCCACCTCTACTTCGCCGGCGATGGCGCCCGCCGCGACGCCGACGGCTACTTCTGGGTGATGGGCCGGGTCGACGACGTCATCTCTGTGTCGGGCCATCGTCTCGGCACGATGGAGATCGAGAGCGCCCTGGTGAGTCACCCCGCCGTGGCCGAGGCTGCGGTGGTGGGCCGTCCCGACGAGATCAAGGGGGAGGCGGTGGTGGCCTTCGTGACCCTGGAGGCCGGGCGCGTCGGGAGCGACGGCCTGATGGCCGAATTGCGCGGCCATGTGGGCAAGGAGATCGGGCCGATCGCCAAGCCCGATGTCATCCGCTTCTCCGATGCCCTGCCCAAGACCCGTAGCGGCAAGATCATGCGCCGCATCCTGCGCTCGCTGGCGGCGGGCGAGGAGGTGAGCGGCGACACCAGCACGCTCGAGGACCGCTCGGTGCTCGACCAGCTGCGGGTTTGAGCGGCCCCTGTCCCTGGTGGAGGCAGGATCCGTCGCCGGGCTGCCCCTGGTGGCAGCACGCTGTGATCTATCAGATCGTGCCCTGGAGTTTCTTCGACACCTCGGGCAACGGTGTCGGTGATCTGCAGGGCATCATCAGCCGCCTCGATTACGTGGCCTCCCTCGGTGTGGATGCCATCTGGCTGACGCCGTTCTACGAGTCGCCGATGGAGGATCTCGGCTACGACATCACCGACATGATCGATATCGATCCCCTCTTCGGGGTGATGAAAGACTTCGAGACCTTGCTCGCCATTGCCCATGACATGGGGATCAAGGTGTTGATCGATCAGGTCTGGAATCACACCTCTCAGCTCCACCCCTGGTTTGTGGAGAGTGCCTCCAGCCGCACCAATTCAAAGTCCGACTGGTACGTCTGGCATGACGGCCGTGAGGATGGCTCGCCGCCCAACAACTGGCTATCGGCCTTCATGGGACGCAGCGCCTGGAAGTGGCATGCGGGGCGCCGCCAGTACTATCTGGCTAATTTCCTACCCTCCCAGCCAGAACTCAACTGGAACAATCCCGATGTCGTGAAGGCTGTGCTTGATCTGGCGCGCTTCTGGCTGGACAAGGGCGTCGACGGTTTTCGCATCGATGCCGTGAACTTCTTCGTGCATGATCCCGCCATGCGTGATAATCCAGAACGCACGTTGGAGATGGGGCTGCCTGACGGAATCTCGCCTGACAACCCGATGGTGAGTCAGCAGTTCGTGAACAGTTTCTGCCGACCTGAAGTCCTGGATCGACTGCCTTCCATCCGGGCCCTGCTGGATGAGTATCCCAATGTCATGAGTCTGGCGGAGGTGACCCTTGCTGAGGACTCCATCGCCCTCTCCGGCAGCTATGTGGAGGGACCTGATCGTCTGCATCTTGCCTATAACAGCTCCCTGCTTCAGCGTCAGCCCCTCTCGGTGGCGATGCTGCGTGAGGTGCTCGAGCGCACACGCACGCACTTCCCCGATCAGGGTCAGTGCTGGATGGTGGGGAACCATGACTACGGCCGGTTCCGCTCCCGCTGGACGGGCAGCGATCAGGATGGTCATCCCTACCCGGAAGTCGCCTATCACATGATGGCGGCGTTGCTCGCCTGCCTGCCTGGGGCCCTGTGCCTCTATCAGGGGGATGAACTGGCACTGCCGGAGGCCCGCATTCCCACCGACATCCCCGAGGACCGGATCCGGGATTCCTTCGGTAAGGCCCTCTATCCGGTCATCCCCGGCCGCGACGGCTCCCGCACGCCCATGCCCTGGTCAGCGGACGCTCCCCAACAGGGCTTCACCACCGCTGGCCAGACCTGGCTGCCAATCCCCCGCCGGCACCGGGCCCTGGCGGTGGACCGCCAGTCGGAGGATCCGGGCTCCATGATCAACACCTGGCGGCGCCTGCTGCACTGGCGCCGTTCTCAACCCGCCCTGCGCTGCGGGGCCATCAGGGTGCTGGAGACGGAAGAGCCGGTGCTGGCCTTTGTGCGCGGTGAGCCCGGGTCCGACCAGCTCCTCTGTCTGTTCAACACCAGCGGCCGCTGGGCCGACGTCCAGCGCGCCAGGCATGGCCTGGAGGATCGGCCCCTGCGACCCTCGATGGTGATCCACACCAGCAACGGCTTTGAGGAGGATCAGGTGGCCGGTGATGTTCTGCGATGCCCCCCCTACGGAGCTCTTCTGCTGCAGTGTTGAGTTCAACCAGCCACTGGTGGCGCTCCGCGGTGATCTATCAGATCTACCCGCGCAGCTTCATGGACAGCAGCGGCGATGGCGT
>JAWOBH010000225.1:0-4187 GCA_046498125.1 Prochlorococcaceae cyanobacterium
TCGATCCCGGCCACTGGACCTTCGAGCAGCTGAGCCTGCAGCTGCCCCTGGTCAACCGCTGCGGTCCCGACTGCCCCGGCCCGGCCAGCTGGGGCAGCGTCGCAACGGCGGGCGATCCGCGCTGGTCGGCCCTGGCGGCCCTGCGCCAGGGCCGGGGCCCGGTAGCCGACGGGTCGGCCGGGCAGCCATGAACAGCGCCCGGCCGACGGGTCGGCCGGGCAGCCATGAACAGCGCCCCCTGGAGCGACCAGCTGGATCTGCTGATCCGCGCCCGAACCCCGATCCTGTGGATCCGCAGCCTCGAGGAGGAGCGGGTGGAAGCGCTGCTGGCGCAGGCCGTCCAGCGGCTGGGCAACCGCACCCTGTTGCGCTGGGACTTCATCGACGGCCTCAGCGGTGCCCCCAACCGCCAGGGGGAGGCGGCCCGCAACCCGATGGCGGCCCTGGGCTGCCTCGATCCCCTGCCGGCCGACCAGGGGGCGATCCTGTTGCTGCGCGACTTCCACCGCTACTGCGACGACGCCGGCATCTGCCGCCGGCTGCGCAACCTGGCCGCCCAGCTGCGCCAGGTTCCCCGCACCCTGGTGATCACCGCGCCGGAGTGGCAGCTGCCGCGCGAACTCGACGACTGCCTCACGGTGCTGGAGCTGCCGCTGCCGGATGCGGCCGAGATCAGCCGGCTGCTGGGCTCGATCGCCGCGGCCTGCGGCCAGCCCCTGGAGGCTGACGTGCTGGCGGAGCTCACCAGTGCCTGCCACGGCCTCAGCGAACAGCGGGTTCGCCAGCTGGCCGCCCGGGCCCTGGCCCGCCGCGGGCGCCTGAGCGAAGACGACCTAGCGGAGGTGCTCGAGGAGAAACGCCAGGCCATCGCCAAGAGCGAACTGCTGGAGTACTGCCCCAGCGAGGCCACCCCTGCCGACATCGGCGGCCTGGACGCGCTCAAGCACTGGCTGGAGCAGCGCCGCATGGCCTTCAGCCCCGAGGCCCGGCGCTACGGCCTGCCCCTGCCCCGGGGCGTGTTGCTGCTCGGCCCCCAGGGCACGGGCAAATCCCTCACCGCCAAGGCTGTGGCCCACAGCTGGAGCATGCCGCTGCTGCGGCTGGATGTGGGGCGTCTGTTCGCCGGGCTGGTGGGGGCCAGCGAGGCCCGCACCCGCGAGATGATCCAGCGGGCCGAGGCCATGGCCCCCTGCGTGCTCTGGATCGACGAGATCGACAAGGGCTTCGGCGGCGACTCCCGCAGCGACGGCGGCACCAGCCAGCGGGTGCTGGGCACGGTGCTCACCTGGATGGCGGAGAAGACCAGTGCCGTGTTCGTGGTGGCAACCGCCAATGCCGTGGAGCGGCTGCCCGCCGAACTGCTGCGCAAGGGGCGCTTCGACGAGATCTTCCTGCTCGATCTGCCCAGCCCCGAAGAGCGCCGCGCGATCCTCGATCTGCAGGTGCGCCGCCGCCGGCCCGAGCACGCGATTCCTCTCGATGTGCTGGTGGACCGCACCGCGGGCTTCTCCGGCGCCGAACTGGAGCAGACCGTGATCGAGGCCATGCACCTGGCCTTCGCGGAACACCGGGAGTTCGGCGAGGCCGATCTGGTGGCGGCGGCCAGCCAGGTGGTGCCGCTCTCGCGTACGGCCCGGGAGCAACTGGAGCAGCTGCAGCAGTGGGCCAGCGGCGGCCGGGCCCGGCCGGCCTCCTCATTACGCGGTATGACGAACTCCGACGCGGCGTAACAAGGCCTCGCCCCCCGCTGGGGCGGACCCGTTGGCGCTTCTACGGTCTTGGCAACCGCCGGCCCTGCCGTGACCCCAACCCCCAGCCCCCGCGACCGCAGCGAGCTCTTCAACCAACTGGCGGTGGCCTGTCTCGGGGCCGGCGTGGTCACCAGTGTTGCCGTGGCCCAGGGGCAGAACCCGCTCACCGCCCTCGGCATCACAGTGTTCTCCGCCGTGGCGGCGGTGATGGCCGGCCAGCTGCTCTGAGCAGAAGAGCACGCCTGCACAACTCCTCACCGAATGCCATCCGCTTCACGCTGCCGACGCTCCGCCCAGGCCATTGGTGTCTCCCTGCTGATGGCCAGCAGCGGCCTGCCGGCTTTGGCCGCGGCGCCCCCGGCCACCCAGGCCCAGCCGTTCCAGCTGATCTCCCTGCAGGGCAACCTGCTGGCCGAAAGGGACAAGGACGACGGCAAGGAGAAAAAGAAGCAAAACCAACAAAAACCGCACAAGCAGAAGAAAACCGAGCCCGCGAAGACCAAAAGCAGCAGCGGTGATACCAAGAAAAAATCAGCAGATAAAACCAAGACGTCTGGCGATCAAAAGCCTGAAAAAAAGAAGATCAGCGACAAGCAGCGCGACAAGATCTACGAACAGGGTCGCCAGGATGGCCTGAAAAAAGGCAAGGAGAAAGGCAAGGACAAGGGCTACGAGAAGGGCAGCGAAGCCGGCTATGACAAAGGTTTCAGCAAGGGCAAGAAAAAGGGCAAGGACAAGGGCTATCGCGAAGCACAGCGCCAGCAGTGGAAGGCGTGGCAGAAGGATGATTGGAAACGCCATAACAACAGCCGCCGCAACATCTGGGTCACTCCGGTGCAATACAACCGCGGCTACTACAGCAACCCATCCTGGGCCCGCAATTCCAACTGGGGCTACAACCGTCCCTGGGGTGGCAGTGGCTGGTACGGCTCCAACAACAGTCCGAGCTGGAGCTGGTGGGGAGGACAGGCTCTGGGTTGGGGGATCAATGCGCTCACCACGTCCCTGATCGTGAACAACGCCGTGAACAAAGCCATCAGCCAGCGCCAGCCCACGGTGGTGGTGCCCAACAGCACCATGCAGCTGTACTACGGCTCGGTGCAACCCAGCGACGAGACTGATGTCACCTTCGTGGTGAACAACAACGGCACCACCTATCAGATGGAGGCGGACTGCGCCGACGGCCTGCTGGACGGGGAAGTGCCCGTCACCCTGGCTGAAGCGGAGCTGATCAACACCGCTTGCCAGGTGGCCTTCGGCAGCATCTGATCGCCCCCTCGGCCCACGCCACACCCTCAGCCCACGCCCCAGAGCAGTTGCAGGGCGGCGATGTCGGTTTCCGTGAACCCCAACCCGCCACCAGCGACCCGGTTGTAGGACATCACCGTGTCGCTGGTGTCGTAGCGGGGTGACGAGGGCTTGCCGTTGGGATGGTCGAGACCCAGGGTGTGCCCGATCTCATGGGTGATGGTGATTTGCTCCGAGCGGGTGAGCCGGTTGCCGCCCCGGTTCTCCCAGGCGATCTCGAACCAACCGGGGTTACGGGTGGCCTGACCGAGCAACCCCCGCCGTCCGAAATCGCCAACGCGATAGAGATCGATGTCAGTTCTGGCCCGGCTGGTCTTCTCCACGAAGCGCAGTCCGGTGAGCTGATCCACCTCGTCGAAGGTGGATCGGATCAGGCGGGCCTCGCGATTGGAGATCGCCTCCGCCCTGGTGCCATCGCCCAGGTTCCGGGGTCGACCATTGATCCAGTAGCGCACCTTGGTGCCGCCGGCAAAACGACGCAGACTGCGGGCCCAGCGGCGATCGATGATGGCCTCAACCGACAGCGTCATAGGCACCGATTCCGGTGCCGGTCAGCGTACGCAGTCCCCGGCAGGCGAGATCGGCGCGGCCCTGCGCGCGGCCATGCCGGCCCTGGCCAACAAGACCTACTTCAACTACGGCGGCCAGGGTCCCCTGCCCAGCCCCAGCCTGGAGGCGATCACAGACTGCTGGCGGCAGATCCAGGAGCTGGGGCCGTTCACTGCTGAGGTGTGGCCCCTGGTGGAGCACACCATGGGGACGATGCGCCAGCGCCTGGCGTGCTGGATGGGGGTGAGCCCCAGCCGGCTGGCCTTCACCGAGAACGTGACCTGCGGCTGCGTGCTGCCCCTCTGGGGCCTGCCCTGGCGGGCGGGCGATCAGCTGCTGCTCAGCGACTGCGAACATCCCGGCGTGGTGGCCGCCTGCCGGGAGCTGGCCCGGCGCCACCAGCTGGAGCTGCGCTCCCTGGTGGTGCGCGATCTGGTGCTGGGGCCGGAGGCCACCGAGGCCGCCCTGCTGGAGCGGCTGGAGGGTTCAGATGTTGCTGAAATGGCGACATCACAAGCACGGGCTCGATGAGTGGGAGCCAGATATCCGCTTCAATTCTGGTGGTTCGTCCCAGCCGAG
>JAWOBH010000013.1:0-9320 GCA_046498125.1 Prochlorococcaceae cyanobacterium
GAATTCCCGAGGGGATCAGGTGCAGCTTCAGCACCCGGCCATCCACCACGATCGTGTGGCCGGCATTCACCCCGCCCTGGTAACGCACCACCACATCGGCGGATCGGCTCAGCAGATCGGTGATCTTTCCCTTGCCCTCGTCACCCCACTGCGCACCGATGACGACGACGTTGGCCAAGGACACGGCGGCCGGTAGCCGCTTGTGAGCACAAGCGAAGAGCCTCTCACCCGGCAGGGGAATCCGTAAAGGCCGGTTGCCTCAGGCGCCCCGCGTCACCCCCCGCTCAGCCTTCTGCAGCTCCTTGGTCAGACGCTCGCGCAGGGCCTTGGGAACCGGCCGGTTGGGGTAGTTGGCGTAGTGGCCGGCCAGGGAGTTCACCGCCGTCTGCATGGTGGTGAAGGAGGCCAGACCGTTCACGGACGAGCGCGGGCGGTAGCGGGCCATGTAGTCGTTGATCAGGCCGCGGGCCTGGGTCTCGGCCTCGCTGCGGCCCGGGTCGTCGGCCTCGAGAGCGATGGTGGCGATCAGGCTGTCCGCCACCGCCACGGTGTCCTCCACGTAGTCACCGCTGAGGCTGGAACTGCTGGCGCTGCAGGCGCCGAGCAGCAGACAGCCCACCAGGGCCAGGACCGCCAGGGCACGGCCCCAGCGCTCACGCCACCGCTGGAGCGAGACGGAGAGGGCTGTGGCCATGGCGGCGAATGCGGGGTTCTGGATCCTAAGGATGCCCCCGGATCAGGGATCGAGCAGGCCGCGGCGCTGCTGCTCGATGCCGGGCAGCAGCAGAGCAAGCAGGTCGTCCGCCGGCAGGTCCTGGCTGCGGGCAGGGCTGCGCTCGACCAGCTCGACGCGGCCGTCAGCAGCGCCACGACCGACCACCACGCGCCAGGGAATGCCGAGCAGATCACCGTCCTTGAACTTCACCCCGGCGCGCTCGGCGCGATCGTCGAGCAGCACCTCCACGCCGGCCTGCTGCAGGGCGCCGTAGAGGCGCTCGGCCAAGGCCGCCTGGGCGGGATCGGCGGCGTTGGCGGGCACCAGCAGCACCTCGAAGGGGGCGATGGCCAGAGGCCAGCAGATGCCGTTGGCATCGTGGTGCTGCTCCACGGCCGCCTGGGCCAGCCGCGACACGCCGATGCCGTAGCAACCCATCCAGAAGGGCTCCGTGCTGCCGGCCTCGTTGGTGAAGCAGGCCTCCATGGCTGTGGAGTACTTGCGGCCCAGCTGGAAGATGTGGCCCACCTCGATGCCACGGCTGGCCTCGAGCCGCTGCTGGGGGTCGTGGAGGCAGCGGTCGCCGGGCTGGGCGGCACGCAGATCGAGGCCCTCCACGCCGAGGCCCAGACCACTCCAGCTGGCGCCGAGCAGGTGGAGATCGTTCCGGTTGGCCCCACACACAAAGGCCTCCAGGTCCGCGGCCGTGTGGTCCACCAGCCGCAGAAAGCCGCTGGCCCAGCCGCGGCTGCCGGCCAGCACGCCATCGCCCAGCTGGGGACCGAGGAACCCGAAGGGCAGGGGGGCCAGACCCTGGCGCGCGAGCGACTCGGGAGTGAGGGCTGCCAGCTCCAGCAGTGCCCCGTGCTGGACCCCCAGCCGGGCACTCACGGCGTTGGCCAGCTTCACCTCGTTGAGCTGCTGATCACCGCGCAGGGCCACCAGCAGGGGCTGGCCGGCACCGTCTTCAAAGCGCGCCAGCAGCAGCAGCACCTTCACCACCTGGGTGGGATCGAGGCCATGGCCGGCGCAGAGCTGCTCGATCGTGGACTCACCGGGGGTGGCCAGGGGCTCACCGGCCCCAGCAGCCTTCAGCCCACCCGGCAGCGGCTGGGGATCGGGCGGGCGCGACACCGCCCGTTCCTGGTTGGCGGCATAGCGGCCGTCGGCGCTGGCCAGGATCAGGTCCTCACCGGCGTCGGCGGTGACCATGAATTCCTGGCTGGCGGAACCGCCGATGGCGCCGCTGTCCGCTTCCACGGCCACGACCCGCAGGCCACAGCGGGCGAAGATGCGCCGGTAAGCCCGGTCCATGGCTGCATAGGTCTGGGCCAGGGAGACCTCATCGGCATGGAAGGAATAGGCATCCTTCATGATGAATTCCCGCCCACGCATCAGGCCGAAACGGGGGCGGATCTCATCGCGGAATTTGGTCTGGATCTGATACAGATTCACCGGCAGCTGCCTGTAGGAGCGCAGCAGATCAGCCGCCAGCGCGGTGATCACCTCCTCATGGGTGGGCCCGAGCCCCAGCTCCCGCTCCTGGCGGTCCTGGAGGTGGAACATGATCCCCTCGCCGGCGGTGTAGCCGGCCCAGCGGCCGCTGCGGCGCCAGAGCTCGGCCGGCTGGAGCTGGGGCAGCAGGGTTTCGAGGGCGCCGGAGGCGTCCATCTCCTCGCGCACCACCCGCGACACCTTGCGCAGCACCCGCCACATCAGCGGCAGGTAGGCGAAGATCCCGGGTGCCAGGCGACGGATGTAGCCAGCCCGCAGCAGCAGTTTGTGGGAGGGGATCTCGGCTTCGGCCGGATCGTCGCGCAGCGTCACCAGCATCAGGCGGGAGACGCGCATGGCCACTTGCGGCAGGGGTGGCCGGAAGCTACCACTGCTCAATGAAGCGTCCCCCTGGACCTGGGCCTGGGGACCTGGGTCTGGAAACAGCCTGTGGCCTCTGCCCCTGACGGCGGTGACCAAACACACATCCAGGACCTCGAGCGCCTGCTAGGTTCAGGCCTCATTCCAATCCGTCTCAATTGCGTCTCATGGTTTTCAGCCCAGGCAGTGCCGACCCCCTGGGCCGTTCCTCCATGGCCGCAGCCCCCCTCGGCCCCGCTCCCTCCCCAGCCCCCCTGGACGGCGGTGAACCCGGCACCAGGAGCGAGCCCGGATCCGGGCTGATCGGGATCGACGAGGTGCAGAAAGCCCTCAACCGCTCCCGCGCCTCGGTGTACCGCTACACCAACACCGATCCACGCCAGCTCAACCCGCCCTTCAACCCCCGCCGGCTCAACCCCGAATACCGCAGCGACCAGAAAGACCCGCTGCTCTTCCATCCCGACGAAGTGGCCCGCTTCGCCCGCGACGTGCTGCGCATCAAGGACGTGACTGTGGAAGTGCTCGCTTCGCCCTCCACGGCCACCCAGCAGCTGCTGGGAGCGATCCTGGCCGAACTGCAGGCGATCCGCGAGCGCCTCGACCGCCTCGATCCGCCCCAGTCCGAATCACGGCCCGAGGAACCCCTCAGGTCGGCAGCCAACGGCAGCCGTTTCGAGCAGCACAACCGGCCTGCCGCCTGAACCGGACTGAGTCGCCGGAATGGTGCCAGAATGGATCATCTACTTCCAGCCGGACCGTTCCGGTGTATCCGGCGCCAGCACGGCTCTCCGCACCCCCGCGGCAGCTCGGCGCCCACTCCATGACCACCACCTCTGAACCGCTCAGCGCTCCAGGGCTGTCCCCCACCGTCGAGCCAGCCGCCGACAACCTGCAATCCGCGGGAGGCGACGCCAATGACGACGACCCCTACAGTCCGGGCTTGAGCACCCTGCTGGATGCCATCGGTGGCCTGATCGGCGTTGCGGCCATCCTGCTTCCTCTGGCTACCGTGCTGGTGGCCCGTCCTCCGTCCCCGGATCCGTCCAGCCTCCATGGATCTGAGCCACCTGCCGGCATCCCCAGCGCCCGGGCTGGTGAACCTGGTGGTGGAGATCCCCGCTGGCTCGCGCAATAAATACGAGTACGACACCCTCTCAGGGGTGATGGCCCTCGACCGGATCCTGCACTCCTCGGTGCGCTATCCCTTCGACTACGGCTTCGTGCCCAACACCCTGGCTGAGGACGGGTCGCCTCTCGATGCCCTGGTGATCATCGAGGAGCCCACCTTTGCGGGCTGCCTGATCCGGGCCCGGCCGATCGGCATCCTCGACATGGTGGACAGCGGCGCCCACGACGGCAAGCTGTTGTGCGTGCCTGAGGCCGATGTCAGCAACCGGCGGGTCACCTCGATCCGCCAGATCGCCAACGACCAGCTGGAGGAGGTGGCCGAATTCTTCCGCACCTACAAGAGCATCGAAGGGCGGGTCACCGACATCCTGGGATGGCTCGACGTGGAGGCGGTGCCGGCCCTGCTGCAGCGCTGCATCGATGCCGCCGCCTAGGCGGGCCGCTGCAGCAGAAATCCCTCGTAGCCAAGCGCCTGGAAGATGCGGGCGGGATCACCGAAGCCAGCCGCATTCACCAGGGCCGTGAGCCGGGACACCCCGATCGGATGGAGCCCCTGGGTGAGGGCCGCCTGGCGGCTCTGCTGCTCGCTCAGACCACTGGCCCGCTGGAAGCCGAGCCAGGCCGCCTGAACCTGGGCCTGCAGGGGTGAGCGCTCCGGCGCCATCAGGTCCACCAGCACCAGCTGGCCCCCCGGCTCCAGGCTGCGCGCCAGGGCGGTGAGAAAAGCCAGCTTGGTGCCGTCGTCCGGCAGTGCCTGCAGCACCAGCACCGACAGCGCTCCGGCGAAGCAGGCCTCGGCCTGGAGATCCTCCACCCGCGCCTGCTGCCAGCGGATCCCCTCGCTGCCCAGACGGCGCTGTGCCGCCTCCAGCATGGCCCGGGAGGGGTCGATGGCGGTGATCTGCCAGTCGGGTCGCTGGGCCCGGGCCTCCACCAGCTCGGCGCCGGTGCCGCAACCCGCCACCAGCACCGCAGCCCCGCCTTCCCCTGCCCGCGGGGAGGCCGCCAGCAGGGCCACGGCGAGGCGCGCCAGGCTGGCGTAGCCAGGGATCAGCTGCTGCACCACCAGGTCGTAGCCCCGGGACTCACTGAGCTGGCCGGAGACGGCTGACTGATGTTCTCCCACGGACCCGCAACAACTGGCGAGGATGCTAGGCATCGACCCCTGTGAGGGCCTAAGTTCAAGCCCGTGTTCATCCCCCGCCGGCCGTGCCCACCATCCGTTTTGAACAGGAAGGCCAGCAGGTCGGATGCATCGAAGGGGCAAACCTGCGCAAGGCAGCCCTCGATGCCGGCATCAACCCCTACAAGGGGCTGAACAACCTCAACAACTGCGGCGGTCTGGGCCAGTGCGGCACCTGCGTGATGGAGGTGCTGGAGGGCATGCAGAACCTCTCCCCCCGCAGCGATGTGGAAGAGGTGTACCTGGCCGACCGCCCTGCCAACTTCCGCCTCAGCTGCCGCACCAGCGTCAACGGTGACGTCACCGTGCGCACCCGGCCGGAGGAGGGCGTGGGCAAGGGATCCAACAGTCTGATCGGGGCCCTCAAGGCCCTCGTCGGCCGCAAGTGAGCCGCAGGGCGACAGCTGTGATGACGTGAAGCTCTACAGCTACCCCCGCTGCAGCACCTGCCGCAAGGCCACCGCCTGGTTGCAGGCCCACGGCCTGGACGTGCAGCCGATCGACATCACCCTTCAGCCCCCCAGCCACGAGGAACTGGCTCTGGCCCTGGAGCAACTGGGCCGCAAACGGCTGTTCAACACCAGCGGCCAGAGCTATCGCGCCCTGGGCGCCGCCGCCGTCCAGGCCATGGACGACGATCAGGCCCTGGCGGCCCTGGCCGGCGACGGCAAACTGATCCGGCGGCCGTTTCTGATCAGCGCCGAGGGACGCGTGCTCACCGGCTTCCGGCCTGAGGAATGGGAACAGCTGCTGCTGGCCTGAGCCGCCCTCAGCCGGCCGCTCCCGGTGGCGTTCCTTCCCCCGCTTCGGCCGCCGCTGGGGCCTCTGGCGTCACAGTGGCCATCAGCTGGTCGAGCTCTTCGATCAGGGCGCTGATGCGGGCGCGGCTGATCTTGCTCAGATAGGTGCTCTTGAGTCCCTCGATCAGGGCGCAGATGAGCTCCTGGGAACGCTCCAGGGCCGGCCCGGTCTCCAGGCTCAGGGCCAGCTCATCCCAGAAGCGGTCGACGCAGCGCTGCAGCATCTCCAGCTGGGCGTCATCGGTGCGGCCCAGCCGGTTGCCGGTGCTGCGCGAGAGGTCCAGCAGGCTGTCCACCATGCCCCCGGCCAACTGGGTGCTGAGGCCCGATTCCAGCTGCAGAAGGGGCTTGAGCTGGCGCAGGGGCCCGGGCACCACGGTGCGATCGAGGCTCTGGCGCAGGCTGTAGCCCAACAGGCCCTGCAGTTCGGGCGCCAGCCGCGGCGCCACATCCGCGAGCAGCAAGGGCCCCCAGATGCGCAGCAGCTCCAGCAGCTGACGCTCATCCTCGCTGCGGCTCACCGCCTGATGGCTGCGCAGGGCGCGGAGCCGCTGCGGCCAGCGCGGCGAGCGCACCAGACCCTGCACACCATCAATGAGCTGGAGGGCCAGCACCTCGAACAGCTCCACGGCCAGCAGGGCCACCACACCACGGCTCACCACCGCCCGCAGGGGCTCGAAGTTCGCCAGTCCAGAGGTCTGCAGCCGCTGCACCACCGGCACCACCCGCAACCAGCGCCAGAAGGGCAGCAGCAGGGGCAGATCGATCCAGCGCCGCAGCAGGGCATCCCGCCAGCTGAGGGCGGGGATCCGGCGCCGCAGCCGCACCACCCGCACCAGGATGTCGAGCAGGAACACCCACTGGAACAGCAGCACATCGATGCGCCAGGCCTCGTTGGTGGGCTGGGCGTTCTCGTCGATCGAGCGCCAGTAGTTGGTCTCCACCAGGGGCAGCACCTGCTCACGCCAGAACACCCGCTCCTGCTCCCAGGGACGGCGCTCCAGCCAGTCCGGGCTGAGCAGCAGGGCGGCGGCCTGCTTGGAGGAGTCCTGGTCCGCCCGGTCACGCAGTCGGTTCTTGATCTTCTCGAGCGTGCCGCTCTGACCCGACCCCTGGAAGGGATTGGTGTCGATCATCTGCTCGGTGAGCTCCAGCTGCCGCTCCAGCAGCCGGCGCTGCTCGGGACTGAACGGTGCCGCGGCCCCAGCCAGGGCCGCGTCCAGACCCTGAAACTGGTCCAGGTAGGCCTGGGTCTCACGGTGAGGCTCGATTCCCTTGAGCGGGTCCATCCACGGCGTGATGTCGGGCAGCACCTGCAGGGGCACGGTGAGCGGCACGCCTGGAAACGGGTGGAGATTGCGCTGCAGCCAGAACGAGCGCAGGGGCACGTAGGTGAGGTCGAAGGCCACCCACACCAGATTGAGGCTGGCCCACACCGCCACGAACCGGCTCCAGCTCAGCTCCAGCACGCTGCGCGAGGGCGGACGGGGGCGCTGCCAGCGGGGGCGGACCATCGGCTGGGGCGTGGTGGAGGCCTGCCTAATCTGCCCTGGCCGCCGTTGCCGGCGGTTCCCGGAGACGACCGTGCCCTTGCCTGGACCCAACGTGAAGGACCCCGAGCTGGGGCGGGAGCTGAACGCAGCCTCCCCTGATCCCCCCCGGCACTCCGACAGCGCCTGGGGCTTCTGGCGCAGTGTGGTGATCACCCTGGCGGTGGCCCTGGGCATTCGCCATGTGCTGGTGGAGGCCCGCTACATCCCCTCCGGCTCCATGCTGCCGACCCTGCAGATCCAGGACCGTCTGCTGGTGGAGAAGCTCAGCTACCGCAGACGGCCGCCTCAGCGCGGCGAGATCGTGGTGTTCCGCTCCCCCCACCGCTTCGATCCGGTGCTGGCCGGCAGCAGCGATCAGAACCCCCTGCGCTGTCTGCTGGTGAATCTGCCCGTGGTGGGCAACCTGCCCGGCCTGGCCAGTCCGGCCTGCGACGCTTACATCAAACGGGTGGTGGCCCTGCCGGGCGAGCGGGTGGTGGTGGATCCCCTCGGCCAGGTCAGCATCAACGGCCGCCGGCTCGAGGAGCCCTACGTGCAGAACCTCTGCCCAGTGGATGCCCAGGGGATGGGGCCGTGCCGCACGATCAACGCCGTGGTTCCTCCCGGCCACGTGCTGGCCCTGGGGGACAACCGCGCCAACAGCTGGGACGGTCGCTTCTGGCCCGGGGGACCGTTCATCCCCCGCCAGGAGATCATCGGCCGGGCTTTCTGGCGCTTCTACCCCTTCGGCCAGATGGGCAGCCTGGTGCCGCTCAACAGGGAGCCGTCAGCGGCCAGGTCGACGGCTCCCTGAGGCCCGTCGCCACCACCGCCCCGCGGATCGACTCCCCCAGCCGGGGCTGGTTCGCCGCCAGCGACAGCGACGCCGCTTCACTCCAGACCCACTCCCGACCGGGGTCGAACAGCAACCAGCGGCGGCTGCCGGCTTCGAGGCGCTCCGGCGGCAGGCCGAGCACCGCCGAGCCCCCCCAGCTGAGCAGCTGCCAGAGCTGCTCCACCGGACAGCCCTGGCCCTCCACCAACTCCTGCCACAGCAGGGGCAGCACCAGACCATGCCCGGCCCCGTGGCCGGCAAGGCCCGGGCGGCGCTGATCCAGGGGCAGCAACTGCTCCTCCGCATCGAGGGGCAGATGGTGCACGGCCACGGCACTGATCAGCCCCTCCAGCGCCGCCGCCCGCAGGGTCCGACGATCGCCGGGAGCCCCCAGGGAGGGCACCAGGCGCCAGCCCACGTGGGCGGGGGAGAGGCTGCCGCTGTCGGCCAGCAGGTGCCACCAGCTCACCGTGGAGGGCGGGGCTTCGGGGTGGGCCCGCAGCTGCTCCACGGCGGCCGCGGTGGAGAGATTCATCAGGGTGAGGCGGCTGTCGGGGCGGGCAGCGGCCAGGGCCAGCAGCGACTGCAGGGGCAGGATCTCGCTGAGCAGCGGATCCGGTGGCCAGCCCGCCCGCAGGGTCTCCACCCCCTCACGCACGAATCCCCCGGCGCAGAGGGCTGCGCTGCGGGGAGGCACGAGCACCGGACGATCGGCCAGCTCCCCCAGGAGCAACCCCCGTTCCAGCAGCGGCAGGGGCGGGATCTGCTCCCCGGCCGCCACCCCGATCGCCCCGGCCGTGAGCTGATCGCGGTGGGGGGCCAGCTCGGCGTCGGCGCCCTCCAGGCTGAAGCTGCCCCACAGCACCAGGCGCAGGGGGTCGGGCCAGGCCAGCCCCTGCAGGCGCTCGGGCCGGTCCCGCCAGGGCCGGGCCCAGGGCAGCAGGGCCACGGTGCCGTAGCCACCGGTAGCCGCAGCCCGGGCCAGGCTGCCAAGGGTCTCGGCCATGCCCTGGAAGGGCTCCTCCAGCACGCTGTGGGGGTCCACCAAGGTGGGGGCGAGCAACCAGCCATCGGCCGCCAGGGGCTCCAGACCCTGGGCAGCGGCCTCCAGGCTCGCCGGCTCACCCCAGGCCTGCAGGCGGCCGTGGCCGTCGATCAGCGCATCCTGGCGCTGCAGGGACTCCCCGGGAGCGGTGAGCAGCTGCACCCGGCGCAGCCAGAGCGGAGGGGGTGGCACAGGCCTACAGCGCTC
>JAWOBH010000154.1:0-3855 GCA_046498125.1 Prochlorococcaceae cyanobacterium
CCGGCTCGACGGTCTGGGCAATCCCTTTGGGCTGGGGGGCACCAAGTACGGCTGGATGGTGGAGCTGGATCCGCGCCGCCCCGACCAGCCAGCGGTGAAGCACACCTGCCTGCACCGCCACCGCCTCGTGGCGGAAGCGGCCCAGCCAACTGTGCTTCACCGCCGGCTGCTCGGGGCGGCGCGGATCCAGCTCCACCATCCAGCCGTACTTGTTGCCCGCCAGGCCGAAGGGGTTGCCCAGACCGTCCAGCCGGCTGCCATCGAAGCGGAAGGGCCGCTCCGCCGGCGGCGGCGAGGAGCCGTCGGCATACACCCCCTCCACCACCTGGCTCTGAAAGTTCTCCTCGGCCGAGAGCACCGTGCCCCAGGGGGTCTGGCCGCCGGCGCAGTTGGCGAAGCTGCCGATCACCTGCTCGCCCAGGCCGTCGTCGTGGCCCAGCCGCTGGCGGCGGCGGAACACGGCCGCCGCCGGACCGCTGCAGCGCAACCGCTTCTCCGGCTGCTGCAGGCCGCTCAGGCCTGTGATCCGCCGGTCGTAGCGGCCCGGGGTGGCACGCCAGGCGCCATCGGCATCGCGGGCGATCTCGGCCACACCGATGCCCAGGTCCTCCATGGCGGCGCTGGCCACCGCCAGCAGGGGCTCCCGCAGCGGATCGTCCGCCGCCAGCGCAGAAGCATCCACCCGGCCGCCGCGGGCGGCCAGCGCCGCGCGCAGGACCTCGAAGGGCAGTGTGGTGCCGGTGGCGTCGGCGTAGCCCTCCATCCAGGCCCGGGGGCTGATGTACTCGAAGTTCACCGTCAGCAGCGCCCGCCCGCCCTCCAGCGGCGTGAGCGCCAGGTAGTCGTTGTTGAAGCCGAAGCGGCCGTCGGCCAGCGGCTCGCCCCAGCTGAGCACCAGATCGCTGCGGTAGCCCTCCGCCACCACCAGCCGGTCGTCGATGGCGATGCGGCTGTAGAGCTGGCGCTGCTGCTCCGCCGTGCGTCCGTCGCCGGGCAGGGGCATCGGGCCGAGCAGCGGCTCGAAGGGCAGGGCGCTGGCCGGGGCGGCAGCGGCGCGGGGCCGGGCGCGGGCAGCGAGCACGGGCGCCACGGCACCCAGGCCCAGCAGCTCGATCAACAGGGTGCGGCGGTTCATGGCTGGGCGGGGCAGGGGTCGGCGCGGATCGGGGTGAGCAGGGCCAGGCGGTTGGCCTGCAGCGGGTTGAAGTTGTCGTCGCTGGCCAGCAGCAGCGTGGGGCGGCCATCTGCCAACGGCGGCCCGGGGCTGAGTCCCTCCCAGTTGTCCGGAGCGAGGCCGGCGGCGATCAGATCCCAAACGGCGAGGGGCTCCAGCGGCTGGCTTGCCGCCTGCTCACCCGTGGCGTCAGCCGCTGGCGGCGGCAGGGAGTAGAGCGCCAGCCGGATCCGCCAGCTTCGAGGCGCCTCGAAGCGGCGCTTCAATGCGAGCAGCCGACCCGGCTCCACTGCCAGCAGGTCGGTGAGGCCCCAGCCCGTCTCCGGCAGGCGCAGCGCGCCCTGGGGCAGGGGCGTGGGCGTGGCGGTGTGGGGATCCGTACCCGCCGGCCACTGCCAGCGCAGCAGCCGCACCGCATCCGGCGGGTCCTGCAGCAGGGGTTGCTCCGCTGCCATCAGCAGGGCCGCCGGCCCGCCGCCGGCCGCCGGCGGCAGCAACAGAAGCGATTCCGGACCGCCGTTGCTGGCCAGACCCGTTCCCGGACCGGGCTGCCAGGCAGCCGGCAGCGACAGGGCCTCCAGCAACCGGCCGCTGCCGGCCTCGAAGCGCAGCAGCTGGGCCGGACGCTCGGCAGTGCGGCGGCCTTCGCTGGCCACCCAGAACTGGCCGTTCAGCACCACCAACCCCTCGCCGTCCATCGGACGGTGAAGCGGCAGCACCTCCAGCAGGCGAGGGATGCCCCGCTCCTCCAGGCGGCTCCAGCGCAGCAGCGCCCCCTCGGTGGCGTCACTCAGCAGCAGCAGCTGGTTCGTGGCCGGATCGAGCTGAACGGCCGAGAAGCCGCCCACCTCCCGCCCATCCGGGGCGCGCCGAGGCAGCTCCAGCTGGCGCTCAAGCCGCCAGCCCGCCTCCAGCGGACAGGGCAGCAAGGCGGGGCCACCCGCGGCACGGGCACCGGGGCTGAAGGCCAGCAGGGCCGTCAGAACGGTTCCGGCGCGGCACAGGAGGTTCACGGACCGATCCTTGACCAACTGCCCCCACGGCGCGGCAGTCCAGAACACACGACCCACGGATGCGGATGCAGGACACGGCCCACGGATGCGATGGACCTCAGCCCCTGAGCTCGTCGACCTGTTTCCTCAGCTCCGCCAGTTCCCGGCGCAGGTCGTCCTCAGCGGGGCGCCGCTCCGGCTGGTGGCCACCGCTGGTGCGCTCCTGTTCCTGGTACCCATTGAGGCTGCGGAACATCAGCCCGCCGCCGCTGGCGATCATCACCACGTACACCATCAGCTGCCAGAGGGTGGCGGGCCTGAAGCTGATGCGCACGCTGTTCAGCACCCCCACGAACAGGGCGGCCAGGGAACCCCACACCAGCAGCCGGGCCCAGCGCTGGAAGCTGCCGGTGAACAGCAGGCACACGCCGATGGTGAACATCAGCGCGTCGCCGGCGGGATGCTCACGGCTCATGGCTGGCCAGCGGGTCTGTTGGCCGCAGGGTAGGGACGGTGCGCCCGCTCAGACCACGAAGCGCCGGTAGAGCCAGCGCACGAAGCCGCCCAGCAGCGGCACCGGAGCGAAGGTGGGGCCCACGAAGTCGAAGTAGTCGCGGTGGTCGACGATCCGGCCCTCGGCGTTGAGCAGCAGCCGGGTGGTGCCGGGATAGATGAACTCGACTCCCCTGATCTTCAGACCCATCTCCCACTCCACGAACGCCGTGCTGCCCTCGATCGCCACTGCCCCCGGGGAGAGGACCACGTCGTCGCAGCGTTTCAGCAACCCTTCCTGCGCCTCCAGGTAGGCAGCGATGCCCTGCCGCTCCTGGGTGGGGTCCTGGAAGTGCACGTCGTCGGCATAGGCCTGGCGCCACTGCTCCTCGCTGGGGGCCGGGGCGCCGTAGGGCTTGGTGAACAGGGCACGCAGGCTGGCGGCGTCCACGGCAGGCGGGTCGGTCGGCAGCCGAGCCTATGGACGCCGCGCCCCACCCGTAGCCTCGAGCCAGCACCGGTTGATTGATGACCGCCACGCCCGCTACGCCCACCACGCCCCCGGGTTCCCGCACCATCCGCGTGCAGCTCAGCGCCAACCCCTACCCGGTGGTGATCGGCGCAGGCAGCCTGGGCCGGCTGGGAGAGCAGATCGGCGACCGGGGCTTCCGTGAGGGCACCCGGGTGCTGGTGGTGACCAACCCGGTGGTGCACGAGCACTACGGCACCACGGCCCTGGAGAGCCTGCGGCAGGCGGGATTCGAGGCCAGCGAACTGGTGATCGAGGCCGGTGAAGACCAGAAGACGCCCGCCAGCGTGGCCCGCATCCACGACGCCGCCTTCGAGCACAGGCTGGAGCGCGGTTCGCTGATCGTGGCCCTCGGCGGCGGCGTGGTGGGCGACATGGCCGGCTTCGCCGCCGCCACCTGGCTACGCGGCATCGCCGTGGTGCAGGTGCCCACCACCCTGCTGGCGATGGTGGATGCCGCCATCGGCGGCAAGACCGGCGTCAACCACCCCGGCGGCAAGAACCTGATCGGCGCCTTCCACCAGCCCAGGCTGGTGCTGATCGATCCCACCACCCTGTCCACCCTGCCGGAGCGCGACTTCCGCGCCGGCATGGCCGAGGTGATCAAGTACGGCGTGATCGGCGACGCCGCCCTGTCGCCGGCGGCCTCCAGCTCGGCGAACAGGGCG
>JAWOBH010000231.1:0-3517 GCA_046498125.1 Prochlorococcaceae cyanobacterium
CACCGGCGTGCGGTCGTGGAAGCGCAGCGACAGGGCCATGGCATGGGCGAACAGGTCGTCGCGGATGCGGGCGGTGAGCCGCTGACCCACGGCCTGCACGTTGAAGCTCTGCACGCCCTGGAGGCCCAGACGCACCAGCACCGCCGCCAGCAGGGCCAGCACCAGCAGCCGCAGGGCGGACGGCACCGCCAGCCCCTGCAGCCAGCTCATGGTGGGCTCCCCGCGCAGCACCGAGATCGCCTGACCCACCAGCAGCGGCTGCACCGCCGCCGCCGCCGCCACCGGAATCAGCAGCAGCATGGTCAGCAGCAACCGCTTGCGGTCGCCGGCCACGTAGGGGAGCAGCCGCAGCAGCCGCTGGCGGTCGAGGTAGGCCATCAGAGGTAGGCCATCAGGCGATCAGGGCCGCAGGCACGGTCCTGGAGGCGGCCGGCACAACCCCGGCGGCGGCCACCCGATCAACGATCGCCTGCAGCCGGCCGTCGTCGAGGCGCAGGGCCAGGGGATGGGCCACCAGGCGGGCGGTGGAATGGAACAGGTCTTCGATGGCGATGAGTCCGTTTTCCTCCAGGGTGCGGCCGGTGGCCACCAGATCCACGATCGCCTCGCTCATGCCGGTGATCGGTCCCAGCTCCACCGAGCCGGCCAGGTGGATCAGCTCCACCGGCAGGTCGAGGGCCTCGAAGAACGCTTCGGCGCAGCGTGTGAACTTGCTGGCGATGCGGCAGTGGGCCGGCAGGTCGGCGGCCCGGCGGTAGGGGCTGCTGGCCCTGACCGCCACGCTCATGCGACAGGCGCCGAAGCCCAGGTCAACGAGCTGGGCCACCGGCAACAGGTGCTCGCGCAGCACGTCGTACCCCACCACCCCCAGCTGGGCCTGGCCGTAGGCCACGTACACCGGCACATCGGCGTTGCGCACCAGCAGGGCGCGGGCGCGGCCGCACCGGCTCGGCACCATCAGCTGGCGGTTGCCGGGATCGAGCACCGCCGCGAAGTCGAGCCCGGAGGCGGCAAAGCGCTGCACCGTGTCGCGAAGCAGGGCCCCTTTGGCCAGAGCCACGGTGATGGGGGCCGGAGCCAGGACCGGTGCGCTCATGCGGGGACTGGAGCGGTGATCATGGAGCTGGACCGCTGAGCGGACTGTAACGATGGGGACGCCGCAGCATGAGCCACAGCACGAGCTACAGCGCCAGGCGCGCCATGGCGCCGCTCAGCCTCTGACGGTGTGGCTGATTCCGGTGCTGAACGACAACTACGTGATGGTGCTGCAACGGGGCCAGCGGGCCGCCGTGGTGGATCCGGCCGTGGCCGAGCCGGTGGTGCGCGCCCTGGAGGAGCGCCAGCTGGAGCTGGAGGCGATCCTGCACACCCACCACCACAGCGACCACATCGGCGGAACCCCGGGGCTGCTGCGCCGCTGGAGCGGGGCGGCGGTGATCGCCGCGGCGGCCGATCGCGACCGCATTCCCCTGCAGACCGTTGGCGTCGCCGGCGGTGATCGGCTGGAGGTGCTGGACGAACCGGTGGAGGTGATCGACGTGCCGGGCCACACCCGCGCCCACATCGCCTACTGGCTGCCGCAGAGCGGCCACCTGTTCTGCGGCGACACCCTGTTCGTGGGGGGGTGCGGCCGGCTGTTCGAGGGCACGCCGGCCCAGATGCACGCGTCCCTGCAGCGCCTGGCAGCCCTGCCGGAGAGCACCCGCGTGTGGTGCGCCCACGAATACACCGAAGCCAACCTGCGCTGGGCGGCAGCGACAGCCCCTCAGGACGGGGCGATCGCGCGGCGGCTCAGAGAGGTGCTGAGCCAGCGGGCCGCCGACCAGTCCACCGTGCCCAGCAGCATCGGCCAGGAGCGGGCCAGCAACCTGTTCGTGCGGGCTGCCGACCCCGGCGAGCTGGCCCGTCTGCGTCGCAGCAAGGACAACTGGCGGGCATAGGCTCAGTCCCGCCACGCTCCTGCCCATGTCTGCCAGCTCAGGGTCGGCCAGCTCAGGCCCCCGGGCCGTAAACACTCCCGGCGCTCCGGCGCCTGTAGGGCCCTACAACCAGGCCGTTCAGGCCGGCGGATTGCTGTTCTGCTCCGGCCAGATCGCTCTCGACCCGGTCACCGGAGTGATGGTGGGCGACGGCAACGTGGAGGCCGAAACCCGGCAGGTGCTCGACAATCTCAACGCGGTGTTGCGGGCGGCGGGAGTCACCGCCCAGCAGGTGGTGCGCACCACGGTGTTTCTCGTGGACCTGGCGGATTTCGCCAGGGTCAACGCGATCTATGCCGAGCGCTTCGGATCCGGGGTGGCGCCGGCCCGGGCCTGTGTGCAGGTGGCGGCCCTGCCCAAGGGCGCCCGGGTGGAGATCGACTGCATCGCCATGGCGCCCTGAGCGCTACCAGGGCAGGGGGGGGTTGCCCTGCACGGCGTTGCAGCCGATCTGGGAGCCGAGCAGGGCACCGAGGGGCGTGGCCCAGACGCGGTCATTGCCCTTGGCAAGCACATAGCCAGCGCCGCCGCCCATCAGACCGCCCACCAGACGGCCCTGATTGCAGCGCCGGGCCCGCTCCTCCACGCCCAAGAGGACGGGCTGGCGGCCGTAGGCGTTCATGGTGGGATCGTCGTAGATCACTCGCTGCTGGTTCATGGGCCCGCGCTGATAGCCGGGATGCCAACCGCCGCCGAAGGCCTGGGCCTGGGCAGGAGCGAGAACGGAGAGCAGCAGCCCGGCGGCCAGCGCCAGGCGCACTGCGGGCAGGCGCCGCCGCTGGCCAGTGGCCGCCTGCAGGGTGTTGATGTTGGTCATGGTTCGTGCTGTGTGAGGAACGCCCCTCTGCGGGGTGATCCAAGCCAAGCGAACCGCTGTGACAGAGCCATGACCGCTGGGAGGCGAAGTTCTTACCGGATCCTTCTGTCCGTATGCTGAGCCGATCGGGGCGTGGCGCAGCTTGGTAGCGCGGGTGCTTTGGGAGCACTAGGTCGCAGGTTCGAATCCTGTCGCCCCGACTGACTTCTCAGGGATCGGCCCTGAGCCGTGCGCACAAACCGCGCACAAAACCAAGCGAAACGCTCAGGCTCAGCGGAAGCGCCAGTAGCCGGCCCTGCCTCTCCGGGCAGGGTGAGCTGGACGCGCGCGGCTGCCGAACGGCTTCCATTTCGTCCGCCGGGACACCCCTCAGGATCGCCGCCATGGGCCGCGGGGTCGGGGCATCCCCGGAGGAGGCACCATGGAGATCACGATCGGCAAGGCAGGGCGCGGCCAGCTCAACGATCCCCTGCCCAGCCAGGCCTATGTGGGCCGGCCCAGCCCGCTCGGCAATCCCTTCCAGCTCGGCCGTGATGGCAGCCGCGCTGAGGTGATCGCCCGCTACCGGAGCTGGCTCTGGGCCCGGATGCAGGAGCCGGGCTCCATCCAGCGCCGCGAGCTGGAGCAGCTGCTGGGCCGCGCCCAGGCCGGCCAGCTGGAGCTGCTGTGCTGGTGCGCGCCGCTGCCCTGCCACGCCGAGGTGATCCGCTCCGCTCTCACC
>JAWOBH010000029.1:0-17777 GCA_046498125.1 Prochlorococcaceae cyanobacterium
TCCGCCCGGGTGGGGGTGCCGTGGCGGGCCATCTCCTCCAGCACCTGGGTGGCCCAGATGCAGGGCACATGGGCGGCGGCGCAGAGGCGCAGGATCTCCTCCTGGATGCCGGCGAGGGCTTCCCAGCCGCATTCCACGGCCAGATCACCGCGGGCGATCATCACCCCCAGCGGCTGGGGCTGGCCCATGGCCGTGAGCAGCAGGCGGGGGAGGTTGGTGAAGGCCTGGTGGGTTTCGATCTTCAGCACCACCCCCATCCGGCTGGCCCCCAGCCTGGCCAGTTCGTGCTGCAGGGCCTCCACGTCGCTGTCCTGACTCACGAACGAGTAATTCACGATGTCGGCGTGGGCGGCGGCGAAGCCCAGGTCCTGCCGGTCCTTGGCGGTGAGGGCAGGCAGCTGCAGGTCGCTGTCGGGGAAATTGATGCCCTTGTCGGCCCGCAGGCGGGTGCCACGGGGCTTGGCCTCGCTGATCTCGATGCTCAGCCCCTGCTCGCTGCGCGTGCGGATCACGCCGGCGAGCTTGCCGTCGTCGAACAGCACCCGCTCCCCCGGTCGGAGCTGAACGAAAACCTCCGGCAGGGTGCAGCTGATGGTGTGGCGGCCGCGGCCAGCCGGCGCGCTCTGCACAGCGGCGGTGAGCTCCAGGGTGTCGCCCACCTGCAGCAGCAGCTCGCCGGGACAGGGGGGGAGGGAGGCCACCTCGAGCTCGCCGCCGCCGCCACCCTCGCGGCGGAAGCGCAGCCCGGCTGTGAAGCGGCAGTGCTGCCGGCAGCCCAGCAGCAGCCCATCGGCGCGGCGCTCCACCAGCGTGAGTTCCCGCACGCGGCCGGAGGCGTCGCGGCCGCTGAAGCGATCACCGGGAGCCAGGGGCTGCTGCAGTCCTGGTCCGGGCAGCGACACCACCGGCAGTGGGGTGATGCCGGCCTCCGGCTCCAGCGGCTCCCGGTCCGGGGTCACCGCCAGGATCAGGGCCGGCTGCAGCAGGCGGCCGGAGCGATCGCGGCGGGGCCGGGCATCCACCACACCGGGTTCCTCGGGCAGCGGGCCGGTGCGCAGCTTGGGTCCGCCCAGATCCATGCTCACCAGGCAGGGGCGGCCGGAGCTGCTGGCGGCCTGGCGCACGCGGGCCACCAGCGCCTGCCACACCTGGGGGCCGTCGTGGGCGCAGTTGATCCGGGCAATCCCCATGCCGGCCTCCACCAGCTCCTGGATCAGGCTGGAGTGGTGGGCGGCCTCGGCGGGCAGGGTGACCATGATCGCGTTGCCCTGGCCTTTGCAGGCCTCGCCGAACAGCTCCTCACAGTGCCGCTGCAGCAGCTCCACGGCGAGGCCGTGGCTGGGCGAGGCGGCAGGCGCGGGTGGCTGATGGCCAGCAGCCAGGCGGGCGAGCACCGCGTTCAGGCTGGCCAGCAGGTGACCATCGCAGCCTTCCAGGGAGCTCAGCCCCCGTTCCCGCAGCCGCCGCTGCAGGCCGGGATGGTTGTGGCGGTGAAAGGCGATGAAGTGCAGCAGATTGCGGGCGCTGTCGCGGTAGTGGGGCTGCACGGGCGTCAGCCAGTCGGCGCAGTCGCGCTCGAAGGCCAGCAGATAGTCCCGCAGGGCCTGCAGCTGGTGGACCAGGTCGGCGTCTGGGAGCGGCGGCGCGGCGGGGGTGATCGTGTTCACAGGCTCGGCACCACCGGTGCGCGCTGGGGCCATCGTGGACAGGCCCTGCCTGCCACGACGGTGTTCCAGAGCACGTGCCGGCGGGCCTAGGCCGCCAGCAGGGGCGCGCGTTCAGCGCCGGCGATGGCGGCGGGGGTTTCGCGGCGGAAGCTGGTGAGCCGGTGGCGGCCGGCGCCGAGTTCAGCGGCGAGCACGGCGCAGGCGCGCTCAGGCATGGTGTGGTCGCCGCAGGTGAACACATCCACGGCGGCATAGCCCGACTCGGGCCAGGTGTGGATGGAGATGTGGGATTCGGCCAGCAGGGCCAGGCCGGTGACGCCCTGGGGCTGGAAACGGTGGGTGATGAGGTTGAGCAGGGTGGCACCGGCCTCTCTGGCGGCGGCGGTGATGGTGTCCCTGAGGAAAGCCTGGTTGTCGAGCCGACCTGGATCGCAGTCGTAGAGCTCGAGGATGCAGTGTTTGCCAACCGTTTCGCTGCTCGTGGTGTCGCAGCTTGTGGGGGCGCCGCTGGGGGGATCGCAGCTCGGGCGGGCGCTGACGGTGCCGCTCCATCCCGGATTGGGGTGGAGGCAGGGCAGGCTCTGGGGCATCAATGGAGGGACGGTGGGCGGCTCACCTTACGAGCTGCCAGAGGCGCCCGGAGGCTCCTCGGTCTCCAGCCGTCCGGCCCGCATCCGCACCACCTGGCAGTGCCGCCGCCAGCCGCCGCTGAAGGCCTGCAGGTGGGTGGCACTCACCAGGCACTGGTGTCCCTCGCCAACGGCCGCCAGCAGCTGCTGCTGGCGTTCGGGATCGAGCTCGGCCAGCACGTCGTCGAGCAGCAGCAGGGGCGGGGTGCCCACCACGGTGCTCACCAGCTCCAGTTCCGCCAGCTTCAGGGCCAGCACCAGGGTGCGCTGCTGACCGGCGGAGCCGTAGCGCCGGGCAGGACGTTCTCCCAGCAGCAGCTCCACCTCGTCGCGATGGGGGCCCACTCCGCACTGGCCCAGGCGCAGTTCCTCCGGCCGCTGGCGGGCCAGCTGGGCGGTCAGGGCCTGGCGCCAGGGATCTTCAGCCTCCTCGCCCGGCAGTTCGCAGCCGCTGCGGTAGTGCAGGCTCAGCAGCTCCCGACCGCGGCTCAGGCGGTGCTGCCAGGCGGCCGCCAGGGGCTCCAGACGACGCAGGGCCCGGTGGCGCCGCCGGTGCAGACGGGTGCCCACCAGGGCCATCTGCTGGTCGAAGGCATCCAGCAGATGGTCCAGCTCCCCTCCTCCCAGGCCGCGGCGCAGCAGCTGGGCGCGCTGCCGCAGCAGCCGCCCGTAGCGGCTGAGCAGGTCGCTGTAGACGGGCTCGAGCTGCAGCACCACCCGATCGAGCCACTGGCGCCGCAGGGCCGGTTCTCCCCGCACCAGCTCCAGGTCGAGGGCGCTGAAGCCCACGCAGCGCAGCGAGCCCAGCAGATCCTGCTGGCGCTGCAGGGTCTTGCCGTTGCGGCTGGCCTGCCGCCCTCCCTGGCGGCGCAGCTCCAGCCGCAGCCGGTCCCCGTCATCGCTGAGGCCCTGCAGCACGGCCTGGGGCTGGCCGTGGCGGATCAGATCCCGGTCGCTGGCGCTGCGGTGGGAGCGCAGGCTGCCCAGCAGCTCCACCGCTTCCAGAAGGTTGGACTTGCCCTCCCCGTTGGCTCCCACCACCAGCAGCCGCGGGGCCTCCAGCACCAGCTCCAGCCGCTCGATGTTGCGGTACTGGCTCAGCTCCAGGCGGTGCAGCCGAATGGGGTCGCAGGCGGCCAGCGGCTAAGGTAGGCAAGCGGGTTTGGCCCCCAGGGCAGCGTCGCTCCCGCCCCGTTCTACGGGCACCTGGCTCACGGGCAGCTCGCTCAGGGCATGTAGCTCAGTTGGATAGAGCGTCAGATTCCGGTTCTGAATGTCGGGGGTTCGAGTCCCTCCATGCTCGCTGTCTGCCCGTCCTCTGCCTGTTCTCCCCCCTGCCGGCGCAGGGGGGATTTTTTTGCTCCAGACGGTTCCGCTCCAGGCGGTTGGCTCCCGGCGCCGGCGCTCACCGTGACCCCCAGCGCTGCCGCCCCCTCAGAGCAGATGACCCTCAGAGCATTCGGCCCATGGCCCGGATGCCACCGGGGTCCACCACAAACCCCTGCCGCTGCAGGGCCTTGATGGCCTCGGGCGGCGCCGACAGGGAGATGCTGCACCCCGGCAGCTCGCGCCGCAGCTTGCCCAGGGAGGCCTGCACCAGGGCCAGCAGCAGCTCAGGCTGAGTCGGATCACCGGCATCGGCCCAGAGATCCCAGAGGTTGGCGTTGAGGGCCAGGTCACTGGTGCTGCGCACGAATCCCACCAGCTGCTCGTGCTGGTTGAGGATGTGCAGATGCCAGAGGCTTCGCTCCAGCACCCGGCGCCAGCGTTCCTCGCCGCGGGCCCGCTCGCCGGTCTGCACCAGCAGGGTGTCGAGGGCAGACAGGTCTGGCAGACCCTCGCTCACCAGGCGGTAGCCCTCGCGCAGCCGGGGCGCCGGTGGCTGGTTTCGGAATGGCAGGAGCAAGGAGCCCAGGGTGCCCTCGGGTGATGATCAGCCGGTGTTGCGCATGCCCGCGGCGATGCCGTTGATGGTGAGCAGGGCGCCGCGCAGCAACTCGCTGCGGCTGTACGTCCGTCCATCCTGGCGGGGCCCGACGGTTTCGCTCATCGGTGGCTGGCGGCTCTGGTCCCGCAGCCGGCGCAGCAGGGCCACCTGCAGGAACCCCAGGGGCACGATCGTGCGGTTGCGCAGATCCACCGAGAGCTGCAGGGCCGGGTCGCCATCCAGCAACCGCCTCCGCCCGGTGATCGTCAGCACCAGGTCGCGGGTGAGGGCGAATTCCTCGGCGATGGTGGCAAAGATGCGCTCAAACGCGTCCAGGTCCTCGCGGCGTCCCAGATCCTGCACGTAGTGATGGGCCAGCTCCATGTCCACCTTGGAGAGGGTCATCTCCACCTTGGACATCAGCATGCGAAAGAACGGCCAGCGCTGATGCAGCAGCCGCAGCAGGTCGAGTTGCTCTGGATCGCGCTCCAGTTCCTCCTGAAGGGCCCGGCCCACGCCGTACCAGCTGGGCAGCAGGAAGCGGCTCTGGGTCCAGCCGAACACCCAGGGGATCGCCCGCAGGCTGGAGAGGTCCTTGGCACCACTCTTGCGCCGGGCGGGACGGCTGGAGATCTGCAGTTTGCTGATCTCCTCGATCGGGGTGCACTGCTGGAAGAAGGCCACCAGGTCGGGGTTGTCGTGCACCAGGGCGCGGTAGACCTCGCGCGATCTGGTGGCCAGCCGGCCCATCAGCTCATTCCAGCTGGGGGTGTCGTCCACCGGGGTGCTCACCAGGCTGTTCTGGATCACGGCGGTGGTCACGGTTTCCAGGTTGTAGAGGGCCAGCTCCGGCAGGGAGTACTTCGAGGCCAGCACTTCCCCCTGCTCGGTGATCTTGATGCGGCCGCCCAGGGTGCCGTTGGGCTGGGCCAGGATCGCCTGGTAGGCCGGCCCGCCACCGCGGCCCACCGAGCCACCGCGGCCATGGAAGATGCGCAGCGCCAGGCCATGGCGGGTGGCCAGATGCTGGAGGGCGATCTGGGCCTTGTGGATTTCCCAGTTGCTGGAGAGGAAGCCGGAATCCTTGTTGCTGTCTGAGTAGCCGAGCATCACCTCCTGCAGAGCCGGTGTGCCCTCCGATCCTCCCAGCAGCTGGCGGTAGAGCGGCTGACGGAACAGCTCCTCCATCACCGCCGGCGCACGCTGCAGGTCCTCCACCGTCTCGAACAGCGGCACCACCAGCAGTGAGGCGTGCTGGCTCACTGGATCCACCAGCCCCGCCTCCTTGGCCAGCAGCAGCACCTCCAGCAGATCCGACACCGTGTGGCTCATGGAGATCACGTAGGTGTGGCAGATGCGGGTGCCGAACTCCTGCTGCAGCCGCTGCAGCATGCGGAACACCGCGAAGGTCTCGGCCGTGGGATCGTTCCAGCGGGCCGCCGCCGGCACCAGCGGCCGCCGGGTCTGCAGCTCAGTGAGCAGCCAGGCCACCCGCTGCGGCTCCTCCATCTCGCCATAGGGCACCGGCAGCTGCAGGTAGCGGCTGAGCTCATCGATGGCGTCGCTGTGGCGGGTGCTCTCCTGGCGGATGTCGAGGCTGGCCAGGCAGAAGGCGAAGATCTGCACCTGGCTGATCAGATGCTGCAGGGCCTCGCAGCTCAGACCCGTGCTCTCCAGGCTCTCGAGCACCAGCTCCAGATCGTTGCGGAACTCCTCCACCGAGCCGTAGTGCAGCTCGGGGGTGGGGGCGGTGTTGCTGAGGTTGCCCCCGGGCAGGGGCACGTTGGCGATGGTGTCGCAGGGCGACTCCCAGCCGGCCTCGGCCAGCAGTTCGTTGCGGGCCTCGGTGAGGCGCAGCCGCTCGAGCACGTAGCTGAGTTTGAGCCGGTAGGGCTCCAGTCGGTAGCGGGCCGCCCGCTCCTCGTAGATTTCCGGAAAGCGCAGCCGGTCCATCTCCAGGGATTCCAGCAGCGCCGGACTCACCTGACTCCACTGCATCGAGATGCTGAGCTGGTCGCGCAGCTCACCCACCGACCTGATGTAGCGCTCGAGCATCATCTGGCGCTGGTAACAGGCGGTGCGCCAGGTGATCTCCGGCGTCACCGACGGGTTGCCGTCACGGTCGGAGCCCACCCAGGAGCCGAAGGTGCAGAAGGCTTCCCGGGGCACCTCCACATCCGGATAGCTCTGGGCCAGGGCCGAGCGGATCCGCTGCCGCAACAACGGCATGGCGTCGAACAACACGTCCTGGAAGTAGTGCAGGGCGTAGTCCACCTCGTCGAGCACCGTGGGCTTGAACTGGTGCAGTTCGTCGGTACGCCACCACAGCCGGATTTCCTCCTCGAGCTGCAGGCGCAGGTTGTGCAGCTCCAGGGGATTGATGATCCCCGCCCCCTGCTCCAGTTTCTGAATCAGGGCCGCAACCCGCCGCTGTTTGTGGCGCACCGTGTGGCGAACGATTTCCGTGGGGTGGGCCGTGAACACCAGCCGCAGGTCCAGGTCGCGCAGCAGGTTTTCCAGCTGGGCCGGGGGCACGTTGAGGCTGCGCAGGCGCTCGAACAGCTGACGGAAGGTGACAGGCTCGGTCTGACTGGCCAGGGGCGGCAGGAAGGGGTCGGTGGCCACCGGCTCGGCCTGGCTCTTGAGGCTGTCGAGATAGGTGTCCTCCTCGATGTGCTGCTCGAGGATGTTCACCAGCTGGAAGTAGAGGGAGAAGGCGCGGGCCGCGGCGATGGCCTCGGCCAGATCCATCTCGCGGATCAGCTCCACGAAGGCGGCGCTGTTGTCCACCTCGCCAGCCTCTTCGCTGAGATCACTGAGCTGCTTGAGGCGCAGCAGCCGGTCGGCCTGATCGGCCGGACATTCACTGCGCAGCACCGTCTGCCAGAGGTCCTCCACCAGCTCCATGCGCTCGCCCAGCAGGCGCGTGGCCCGGGGCGAAGGTTCGGCGATGGTGGGCACGAACTGCCGCATGGGAACAGGGGTGGCAGTGCGGGACGGGTCGATCATCCCAAAACACCCGCCTGCCGGTCTGTGTGGTCGGTGGCCAGCCGCTGCTCCTGTGCCGCCATCCCCTCCGCCTCGGCGCTGAGGATGGCTGCGATGGAGGCGCCGTTCCGGTGCTGCGCCAGCCAGCGCATGGCCTGGTTGCCCTGCTCCAGCACCCGCTCCAGCGGCGCCAGCAGGAGCTCCAACCGCTGCTGGTGAGCCAGGGGCCTGAGCTCCCTGAGGCCCTCCTCGATCCACTGGCGGCAGCGGAGCGGACGGCCGTCGCGCCAGTGGTGCAGGTTGGCATCGAGGCTGGCGCGGGCGCTGGCCTGCTCGTTGGCATCGGCGAGCCGGGCCAGATCCGCCGCGCTCAGGGCACTGGCCTGCAGCGGATCCCAGCGCTCCGGGTCCTGCAGCAGCTGGATCAGCCGCAGTTCGCAGAAGGCGGTGATCGCCAGCAACAGCTCAGGATCAGTCACCAGATCGCAGATGCGGATCTCCAGACGGTTGAGGTCGTGGGGGCGGTTGTCGCCGTTGGGGCGCACCGAGGTCCACAGGTGCCGCACGTTCTGCATCCGCCCGGCGGCCAGCTGCTCCTGCATCCAGCCCACGTAGTGCCCGTGGTCGGCGAACAGCGGCACCTCGGTGGGGGTGAGGGGGAACTGCAGCCAGCGCTGGGAATGGGCACCCGTGACCTGTCCATCGAGGAAGGGGGAACTGGCGCTGAGCGCCAGCAGCAGGGCCGCCTCGCAGCGCAGGGCGCGCAGGCCGGCGAACAGAGCCGGCTGACCCTGGAAGGCGGTGCCGGGGGTGAGGCCCAGGTTGATGTGCACGCTGGCGGTGACCACCCGAGTGCCATAGGTGGTTTCGATGTAGGCGTGATACGGGTGTTCGGGATCGGAGCGCTCGAAGCGGGAGCTGTCTCCGAGACTCAGGGTGCTGCCAGGCAGCAGCGTCAGCCCCCGCGCCGCCAGCCAGGGCCGCAGCCGGCGGCGGGGCTCCAGGAGCAGCTCCAGCTGCCGGCCGTAGTCGGCCTCCGGCGGCGTGATGTATTCCAGATTCCGGTGATCGGGCTCGATCACGAACCCCTCCAGCGCCGCCACCACGTCGGGGCTGCAACCCACCACCGTGCCGTCGGGGCGGCCGGTGAACAGTTCCACCTCAAAGCCCTTGAGCAGGCGGGGGCGGGTCATCGGATCCGGCTTCACTGGAGGCAGGCCAGGGCCTTGAGCATGCCCCGGGCCTTGTTGAGGGTTTCGCGGTACTCGGCCTCGGGCCGCGAATCGGCTACCACGCCGGCGCCGGCCTGCACCTGCACCCGCCAGCGGCCCGGGCCGGCAGGCAGCACCACCATGGTGCGGATCGTGATGGCGGTGTTCAGAGCCCCGGCCAGATCCACGGCGCCGTACACCCCCGAGTAGGGCCCCCGGGCATCGGGTTCAAGCTCGTGGATCAGCTGCATCGCCCGGATCTTGGGGGCCCCGCTCACCGTGCCGGCGGGGAAGGCCGCCATCAGCAGATCCCACACGCTCCTGCCTGCGGCCAGCACGCCTTCCACCTGGCTGACGATGTGCATCACGTGGGAGTAGCGCTCGATCACCATCAGGTCGGTGACTTCCACACTGCCCGGCCGGCAGACGCGGCCCAGATCGTTGCGGCCCAGATCCACCAGCATCACGTGCTCCGCCCGCTCCTTGGGATCGGCCAGCAGCTCCGCTTCCAGGGCCCGGTCCTCGGCCTCGTCGGTGCCCCGAGGGCGGGTTCCGGCGATCGGCCGCAGGCAGGCCTTCACCTGATCGCTGCCGGCGATCGGCTCCGCCTTCACCATCACCTCGGGGCTGGAGCCGATCAGGTACCAGCCGCCGAAGTTGAAGAAGGCCATGTAGGGCGATGGGTTCACCATCCGCAGACTGCGGTAGAGCTCGAAGGGGTCGCGCTCGATGCAGGTCTCCAGCCGCTGGCTGAGCACCAGCTGGAACACATCACCGGCGGCGATGTGGTCACGGGCCCGCACCACCGCCGCCTCATAGTCGTCCTGCCGGCGGTTGCTCACCGGCTGCAGGCGTTCAGCGATGGCCGCCGCCGTGGCGTCGTGCCAGCGCAGGGGGGCCACGGTTGGGGGCAGGGGCTCGTGCATGCGGGCCTCGAGCCGGTCGATCCGCTCGCAGGCGGCGGCGTGGGCCGTCGCGGGATCGTCGCCTCCGCTGAGGTCGGCATAGGCCACGGCGGTGATCTGGCGCTTCACCTCATCGAACACCAGAAGAGTGTCGGCCAGCATCCAGCAGCCATCGGGGGGCGCGTCGCCACCTGCCGGGTGGACGGGCACGCTGGGATCGATCCAGCGGATCAGTTCATAGCCCCAGAAGCCGAACAGCTGGCCCAGCGGCGGCAGCCCCGGCACCGCCTCGCTGCTCAGCGGCGCCAGGCAGGTTTGCAGCAGCTCCAGGGGATTGCCGCCGAGGCGCTCGCGGCGGCCATCGCGCCACAGGCGCTCACTGCTGTCGCCGCGGCTGGTGAGGGTCCAGAGCGGGTCGGCCACCACGAAGCTCCAGCGCCCGATCCGCTCGCCGCCCTCCACCGACTCCAGCAACACGCCATGGTCATGGCCGGCGCCCACCTTCAGCCAGGTGGTGAGGGGGGTTTCCAGATCCGCAGGCCAGCGTTTCCAGAGCGGAATGAAGGTGCGACCGGCGGCCACCTGATCGCGGAAGGCCTGGTCCAGGACTCCGGGTTCCACGGGCGGCGGTGCAGGCCCTGCCTTTATAGGCGCCGCCCGGCGCCGGGCTCTGGCGACAGGGGGGGCGGTCATGGCCGCGGCAGCGTGGACTCGTAGCCGAACAGCTCGAAGTCACGGCGGTACAGCCGGGCGATGATCTGCCGCTGCTCCGCCCCATAGGCCTCCTGAAGCTGATCGGCGGCGTTGGTGGTGGTGCCCCGGCGCTGGCTGGGCGCTGCGTTCCACTTGCCGAACAGCCGCTCCAGCACCTCGGGCAGGTCGTGCTCGAGGGTTTCGACGCGGCCGATGAGGTCGAAGCGGCTCAGGGGCAGGCAGAGGATCTCGGACTGGGGCGCCCAGTGCATGTCCAGCTGCAGGCCGCCGGCCTCCAGAAACCGGCAGAAGCCCAGGAAGTCGCCGGGCTGGCCGTGCTCCTGGGCCCAGGCCAGGAAGCGCCGGCCCTGGTGCCGCCGCCGCCCCACCTTGTCGAGGTAGGCCGAGAGCACACGGCTGAAGGGGTTGCGCACAAAGGTGAACACGAAGGCATCCCGCTCCAGGCGCCGCACCTCGCGGCTGGAGAGCAGCAGCGGACGCTGGAACCGGTGCTTCGGATCCTGGCGTCGCCGGTAGCGCGGCCGGAAGGAGCTGTGGCTGGCCAGGGCCGCCACGATGGTGGTGTTGGCCGCTTTGGGGATGCGGCTGTAGAAGAACGGCTCCGCCGGGGAGTAGCAGCCCCGGGGGTCGAGCTTGAACAGATCCATCCGACCGGCGTAGGGGTAACGCCGGTAGAACGGGGTCACCAGGCCGGCGGCCCGATGGCAGAGCTCACGCCAGGGGCGGCCTGAGAACTCCGGGCCCTGCGGCGGGATGGCGGGGGGCACCGGGCGCATTGAGCTGGTGGCAGTCGACGCTAGACAATGGCTTGGGACGCCTTGCAGGCCCCTTGCCCATGCATGCCCATGCCGAGGTGTTGGTGCCCATTCCGCAGCCCGCTGATCGCGATCCGGCGCTGCCCCGGGTGGTGGCGGTTGGATTCAACAAGTGCGGCACCCGCAGCCTGGCCCGGCTGTTCGCCAGGGCCGGTCACCCGGTGGTGCACCACAAACTGCGGCTGAGCTGGCCCTCCCGGTTGTGGAAACCACGGCGGATCGGCCGCCTGATGCGGCTGAATGTGGATGCCGGCAGGCCGGTGTTCTGCGGGGTGGAGCACTACATCTTCTACGGCGATCTGATCGACAGCAGTGACCAGGGCCGCTTCGATGGCAATACGCTTTATCGACGCATCCTGGTCGACTATCCCGACACGATCCTGCTGCTGAACTGGCGCGATCGGGAGGATTGGATCCGTTCGCGGATGCGGCACGGCCATGGTGAATTCGCGGCCCGTGAACGGCGGTTGCGGGGGCTCTCCAGCAGCGAGGACCTGGCCAGCGCCTGGCGGCTGGAGTGGGATCAGCACCTGGCGGCGGTGCGCGCCTTCATGGCCGGCCGTCCGCAGCAGCTGATCGAGTTCCGGCTCGACCATGACCCCATCGAGGCTCTGGTGCAGCGGCTGAGTGCCTATGGCCTCAGACCGGAGCACTTCAGTGACATCGGCCGTAGTCGGGATCGGCAGTTGCCGGCGCCCGTGGCCATGGCCAAGCGCTGGTGGTCCCACCGCCGTCCCCGCAGCCAGGGATGATCCTCAGTCATCGCCACCGGCTGATCGTGCTGCACTGCCGCAAGGCCGCCGGCAGCTCCATCTGTGTGTCCCTGGCGCGGTTGCTGGGTCCGGCCGATCTGCAGATCAGCGCCATCGTGGACACCGTCCGCGAGGGCATTCCGCTCACCTGCCGGGTGCGCCGGGAGGCCTGGCGCCACAACCCCGCCGGCCTGGCGCTGGCGGCTGGCCTGGGCACCCGGATGGGCGGACGGACCCTGGCCCGTGCCATCGACCATGCCTATCGGCCCCTGCTGGGCCGCAAACCTCCCCATGCCCCGGCCCGGCGGCTGGCGGCGGCCTTTCCCCGCGAATGGCGTGACTACCGCAAGCTGGCCGTGGCGCGCAATCCCTGGGACAAGACCGTGTCGGATTACTTCTGGCGCATCCAGCGGCTGCGCCGTCCGCCCAGCTTCGCCGCCTACGTGCAGGCCCTGGCCGCCGGTGACGACCTGGGCGGGGTGGTGCCCCTGGCCTTCCATGACAACTGGCCGATGCTTTCCATTGACGATCAGGTGGTGGCCGAGCATGTGGTGCGCTTTGAACGCCTCCAGGGCGAGCTGGCCGCCGCGCTCACGCAGCTGGGAGTGGACTGGGATGGCTGGCTGCCTCGCTCCAAGGGGGGCCATCGGAGGGCGGCCGGAGGGGACGCTCTTGGCTACCGCTGCCACTACACCCCTGAGCTCGAACGTCTGGTGGGTCGGCTCTACCGGAGTGAGATCGAGCACTTCAATTACCACTTCTGAGCCTCCCACCGACGTCGTGTGTCTGAGCTGCGTGTCTGATCAGGGAGCCTTGGCTCCGATCCGCTCCAGAAACTGAATGGCGGTCGTGTCGTTCACCACCTGCCGTTCGATCTGCTGCACGGTGCGCATCACCTTGCGGCGGTAGGCCGCCGCCTTGGAGCGCAGGTTGGGTCCACGCTGGATCTTCTGCTCGAGTTCCTCCCCCGATCGCGTGTAGTAGTGGTTGAGCTGGATGTGATCGGCGCCATAGAAGGCGGGCCGGGAGCGCCGGCGCAGGGGCCAGGCCTCGCCGCGATCGTTCCAGGTGAGGGTGCCGTGGTCCACCTCCATGCGGTGCACCCGCACCGCCGTGAGGTGGCAGGGATCAACCACGCACTTGAAATTCACCCCCGCCATGGGATCGGCTGCCCGCAGGCGGTAGTTGGCCACCACGCCGCCGCCGGGGGGCTGCTGGTGGCCGCAGCGGCCGAACATGTGCCACGGCAGGGACAGACAGCGCACCTGCGGGCCCAGGTGGGCCAGGGCCGCATCGAGGCTGGAGGCCTGCTTCGGCACCAGAAATTCATCGGCATCGATGAAGGCCATCCAGCGGAATATGCCACCGAAATTCGCTGCGGCGTGGGCGTAGGCCAGCACCTGATTGTGAATCTCGCGGTGCAGAAGCTGATCGCTCAGGCGCTGGCGCCAGGGGACCACCCGCAGCTGATCGGCCCCCAGCTCGGCCGCCAAGGTGGCGAGGGTGGCATCACTGCTGCCGTCGTCGTAGACAATCACCTGCCGCACTCCGGCCAGCCGGTGGAAGCGGGCCCATTCGCCGATGTGGCGCTCTTCGTTGCGCACCACCAGCACCACCGCCGTGCCCTGGCGGCGGGGATGGGGGTCCGGCGGGCTCAGGCCCAGCCGGGCCACCTTGGTGCGTTGCAGGATCGCGTTCAGCATCCGCCCAGCCCGCCGGGGGCAGGCCTGCCCATGAAAAAAGCCGGGACCCGCCGGGCCCCGGCACCGTCCTGATGGGGAATGAGATCAGGAGTCGTAGGTGTTCTTGCCGCTGAACTTGAGGTTGGCGGGATTGGGGTTGGCGCCGATGCTGCGGGGGTTGTGGCCCACCATCGAACGGCCCTCGTTCACCTTTTCGGGGAACACACCGTCTTTGGGGTGCAGGTATTCGGTATCGCCGCCTGGGTAGATGCGATAGATCTTGTAGTCCTCAATGCGGGGCTTGAAGCGGGTGCGCAGCTGGGTGCCGAGCGCCAGGCATTGCTCCTTGCGGGCGAAATACATGAGGTTTTCACCCTCATTCATCTCCGCTGCGCCACCGGTGGGCAGCTCGAAGATCTGGGTCTTCGGACTGGTCCAGGTGATGGCGTATTTCTCTTCGGTTTCAGCGGAATTCAGAAGGCCGCCCGTGCTGCCGATGTACTTGGGAAGTTGACCGCTCAGCGCCGTTGCTGTCATGGCTAAATCAGATGTCGGCAGACTGGTTCAGGCGGAAGCTAGCACCGTGGTTTTGGGCCTTCCGGACCCCGCCCGGCAGTCTTCACACCCGTCAACAAATCGGGAAGAACACCGTCAGGCCACTGCCGTCCCGTTCGGTGAGACGGCCGCCCAGGCGCTGAAACAGGCGCTGGGTGGCCTGACGGCTGAGCTGCAGGCTGCCGGTGGTGGGATTCCAGCTCAGCACCGGTCCCACCGCCTGCACCGGCGGCTCATCGTGCCCACCGCCGCCGCCGGCCGAGGCTCCGGCGGCGGGGCTGTCCAGTTGGAGCTTCAGCCGTGGTCCGGCCGCCCGCAGCCGCAGCCGCACGCTGCTGCCGCTGGGCAGGGAGCGGCTGAAGCGATCGATCAGCCCACCCAACATCGTTTCCAGCCGGGCCGGGTCGCTGAGCACCGCGGGCAGGTCGGCACTGATCGCCAGTTGCAGCTCCAGGCCCCGGCGGGCCAGCTGCCGTTGCCACAGGGGCTCGAGTTGTCTCAGCAGGGCGCTGAGGTCGGTGCGGGCCAGCTCCTGCTCCGCTCCCCTTCCATGGTTGCCTGGGCTGGGACGGTTCTGGAGTTCCGCCGCCAGGAAAATCAGCCCGAAGCGGTCGATCTGTTCACTGCATTCCCCATCGATGTGCTCCAGTCGCTGCCGCACCACGGTGGAGAGATCCCGGCGGCGCAGCAGCGAGCGGATCAGGGTGCGGATCGTGGCCAGGGGCGTGCGCACTTCATGGGTGAGGGCCTCCAGCAGGGCCAGCTCCCCGCTCACCGCCTCCATCCCGCTCTCGGATTGGTTGTGGCTGGGCTGCACCAGCGGTTGCAGGGTCACGCTCGGGGCCATCGCCGCCAGCCGGTCGGCCAGCTGGGGCCAGAACCTCAGTCCAAGCTCCGGGTCACTCTGCAGCGGCCCCAGCGTGCGCATCGCCTGCTCGAGCCGCTCGGCGCTGGCCGGCGTCGTCGCCGCCAGGCGGGCGTGGATCAGGCCCAGGGCTTCACTCAGCACGGCGGGCTCGAAGCGCGCCACCAGGCGCCTGGCGGTGCTGGGGCCATCGAGGCACAGCGCCACCTGCAGGCTGGGTGTGATCACGATCAGCAGTGGATCGGTGCCGTCATCGGGCCCCAGCGGCAGCCGCTCAAATCCGCTGGCCATCGGCATCGGCCTGCTGCCGGCTCCCGCGAGCAGGGGCGGCGCGGCGCCCAGCAGCGTCTGCAGTTGCGGCGGAGCCCACACCCAACCGCGCAGCCGGGCCAGCAGCTCGGGTTCGTAGAGGGCTGGCAGCGGCGCCGCCAGCCACACGCCCGCCTGATCGGGCCTCGGCAGCAGACAGTCGCTCTGCAGGGTGGCCAGGGCAGCCCACCACTGGCGGCGCACCGAATCCTCGTCGTTGCGCCCCGTCGGCACGCCGGCACCCAGGCAGGCCCTCACCCGCTCCAGGCTCACCGAATCGGGAGAGCTGGGATCGTCGGGCCCCATGGCCTGAGCTGCCGCTGGGGTCATGGTGGAGTCTCCCGTTGCTGGCCTACCAGCGGTTCTTGCCAGGGCGAGCCGGCCCGCCACCGCGGCGTCCCACGGAGGCGCACAGACCAAGGGCCATGAAGTTCATCAGCATGGCGGAGCGGCCGTAGCTGAGGAAGGGCAGGGGAATGCCGGTCACCGGTCCGAGGCCGATGGTCATGTTGATGTTCACCACCACCTGGAACATCAGCATCGTGCCCACCCCCACCACCACCAGGGATTCCACATCGCTGCGGGCGCGGCCGGCGATGTGCAGCAGCCGCCAGGCCAGCGCCACGAACCCGGCCACCACCAGCACCGATCCGATGAAACCGGTTTCCTCCCCCAGGGCGCTGAAGATGAAATCCGTGTGCTGTTCCGGGATGAAGCGCAGCTTGGTGAGGGATCCGCGCATCAGTCCGGTGCCCCAGAGCTGGCCGCTGCCGATGCCCACTGTGCTCTGCAGCAGGTGATAGCCACCGCCCAGGGGGTCCTTGGCCGGATCGAGGAACAGCACCAGCCGGTCGCGCTGGTAGTCCTGCAGCCCATTCAGCCACAGCCAGGGAGTGATGGCGGCGAAGAAGCCCTGCACGCCCACCACGATCGCCAGCCCCGCCCGTTTCCAGGGCAGGCTGCTCCAGGCCAGCCAGGCGGTGAACGGGATCCACCCCAGCAGGGCCCAGGGCAGGGTGCCCGCCACGATCGCGGTGACCAGCGGAGAGAGCAGCAACAGCAGCCAGGCCCCCGGCATCCCCGACCAGAACAGCATCACCAGCAACACCGCCCCGAACACCAGCGATGTGCCCAGATCGGGCTGGATGAACACCAGCAGCCAGGGCAGGCTGATCAGGGCGGCGGGCCGTAGCAGGTCCACGGGACGCTCCACAGGGTGGCGGGCCAGCACGCCCGCCAGCAGCACGATCGCCGCCAGCTTGGCGAATTCCGAGGGCTGCACATTGAAGCCGGCGATGCTGATCCAGCGCTGGGCTCCCAGGGCCGTGGTGCCGGCCACCCGCACCGCCACCAGGCTCAGCACGGTGACGGCGAAGATCGGCCACTGCCAGCGAGCCAGGCGATCGATGGGGAAGCGGGCCAGCAGCAGGGCGATCACCAGGCCAACCGCCGCCGTGATCCAGTGCTGGTACCAGTCGGCGTAGTCGGCTTGGCGCTGGGTGCTGGCGATCAGGATCCCGGCCACGGCGATCATCGCCAGGGGGATGCCCCAGAGCAGCAGGTCCACCCCGGCCAGGGGCCGCCGCCGTGTGCGTTCGCGGCGGGCGAACAGGGATCGCTTGCCCCCGCCAAGGCTGAGCATGGCCCTCAGGCCGGGACGGGAGCGAGCGCCGCGATGCGGCCGGCCAGGGCCACAAAGGCCAGGGCCGTGGCCGACTCCGGAGCTGACAGCACCACCGGCACGCCCCGGTCGCCACCCTCGCGAACGGGCAGTTCCAGGGGCAGTTCCGCCAGCAGGGGCACCCCACCCTCGGCGGCCAGCCGGGCCCCCCCGCCACTGCCGAAGATCGCGTAGCGCTTGTCGGGGGCGTCGGGGGGGATGAAGGCACTCATGTTCTCCACCACCCCAAGCACGGGGATCCCCATCTGCAGGAACATGGCCAGGCCGCGGCGGGCATCGGCCAGGGACACCTCCTGGGGGGTGGTGACGATCAGGGCACCGGCCATGGGCACGGCCTGGGCCAGGGTGAGCTGGGCGTCGCCGGTGCCTGGAGGCAGATCCACCACCAGCACATCGCGTTCGCCCCAGTCCACCTGGTAGAGAAACTGGCGGATGATGCCGTTGAGCATGGGGCCGCGCCAGATCACCGGCTGGTTTTCGGCCACCAGCAGGCCCATCGACACCATGGCGATGCCGCAGCTCTGCATCGGCACGAGCATCTGGGTGCCAGCCTCATCGCGCACCTCGGGGGTGCGATCGGCCACCCCCAGCATGGTGGGTGCGTTCGGCCCGTAGATGTCGGCGTCGAGGAGTCCCACCTTCAGGCCCTGGAGAGCCAGGGCACAGGCCAGGTTCACGGCCACGGTGCTCTTGCCCACGCCGCCTTTGCCGCTGCTCACGGCGATCACCTGCTTCACCCCGGCGATGGGCTGGCGCTCCGGTGGTTGCCCTTGCCCGCCGGGGCCGTGGCCGGCGGCGCCGATCGGCGCCCCGGCGGGGGGCGACGTGCTGGGCTGGGCCAGCTCGAACTGCACGTCATCGATGCCCTCGAGGGCCAGCAGCGCCGAACGGGCTTCGGCCACGATGCGGTCACGCTGACTCTGGGCAAAGCCCGGGAGGGCGAGGCGGATCACGGCTCGTTCGCCCTGCACGCGGGGGTTCTGAATCCAGCCCAGCTCGAGCAGATCTCGGCCGCTGCCCGCATCCTTCACGGCACTGAGGGCATCGCGGGCCTGCTCCAGGGTGGCCATCCAAGCG
>JAWOBH010000089.1:0-3424 GCA_046498125.1 Prochlorococcaceae cyanobacterium
ATCAAAGAACGTGTTCCGCAGATCCTTCGGTCGCTAAAATACCCCTTCCTTTTCGCGGTGGCTCAGCAGGTGTGCTGTCCACGGCGCTCTCCACGCTGATGTCCGCGGCTGCTCGCTTTGCCAACGGGTCGTGGTGATCCGGGAGCTGGTCAGCAAGGCAAGGGCGGACCGGCTGGCTGGGTGCTTCAGCGACAGCCTGCTCAAGGAGCGGGTGGCCAGAGGCCAGCCGGTCTGTCGCCCCTCCGGCACCCCCTGGGGGCCGGAGAACTGGTTCGCCTTCTACATCGGCAACTTGGAAGGCCCCCCGAGCTCTGGCCCCAGAGCCCCGATGAGCAGGCGCCGCTGCAGCTGGAGATCGAGGGGGCCCTGCTGCAGGACGAGCCGATCCGCCCGGAGACCCTGCAGGCGCTGCAGACGCAGCTGGAGAGCTGGGAGGCGACCCTGACGGCAGCGACCAAGCCGAGCCGCGGGCGCCGCCGCCCCCCAGAAGTGATGCGGTTTCCACATGGCCTGTAGTTATGGTCTCGCGAGAGGACGACCTTGTGGTCGTCTCGGGCCAGCGCCAGGGGAATGCTGTCCCTGCGCAACCACTCCTCCGCGATGGCGTCAGCCCCGATGTCGCCGCCCTGAACGATCTGTTTCGTTGCCAGGCCGCTCTCAACACCGCACGTCGCCGCTGGCAGGCCCAGTGGAGCCGGCCGATTCCCTCCCAGCCCCTCACCGTGCAGGAGGTGGGATTGGCTGTGAGCCTGGAATCGGGCTGCTGCAGCGCCGCTCTGGAGGCCTACTGGCTGGTGCTGGTGATGGTACGTCCCGAGTGCCTGCGGATCCGATGAAGCTCAGCGAGTACCACGCCCATCCCGCCTGGTCACCCACGGCCCTGAAGGCGGCGGTCAACGGCACGATGCGGGCCTGGTGGCATCGCTTTGGCCCTGACGCCAAACCGTTTGAGGCCAGCCCCGACATGGTGAAAGGGCATCTGGTCGACGCCCTCCTCACCCCGCCGTTCACTGCCTCTGAGCGGTTTGCGTTGTACAGCACCATCGCCCGCAACACCAAGGCCGGCGCCGCCAACTGCGCGGCGGCGAAAGCTGCCGGCCTGACGCCGGTGAGCCAGGAGATGGTCGATCAGGCGCAGGCGGTTGCTGATGCCCTGCGCGGTGATCCGGTGATCGGCGAGGTGCTGGCCCCCATGGATGAGCAGAGCTCCCAGCAGCCCCACTTCTGGGATGACGCCGCCGGGCGGCCCTGCCGCTGTCTGCCTGATCTGATCACCAACGACGGCCGCCTGTTCGATCTCAAGAAGACCCGCTCAGCCGTACCCCGCCGCTTCTACTGGCAGGCGAAGGATCTGGCCTATGACCTGCAGCTTGCCCACCTGGCCCTGGGCCATGCCGACCGCACCGGCGCCATGCCCAGCGCGTGCGGCCTGATCGTCTTTGAGTGGGAGGAACCCCACGATTGCGCCCTGCTGGTCCTGGACCAGACGGACATCGCCATCGGCCTGGAGCGGTGGGAGGAGGCATTCCGGCGCATCGCCGCCTGCCAGGCCAGCGGCGAGTGGCCCAGCCACGGCCGCCAACCGCTCCATCCTTTGCCTGCACCCTCTCGCGCTCCCGAGATCGAGCCAATTGATCCGGCCTCGATCGCCCTGTTCTGAGGCCTCTCGCTCCCAGGTCGCTCAGTGCCGCCCCGCTCCACCACTCCTGGGGCTCGCCTCCCCGTCCTCGCCCGCCTACCGACGCTCTTCCGGCTCAAGCAGCAGGGGATCCTCAAGCCGGAGCGCCACTGGGCGCGCAAGAACCCCGGCCGGCGCTGCTCCGATCTGCTCTGGCACATCCAGCGCTGCCAGCTGACCCTGGGCCGGATCTGAGTCCGCTGCGGCGCCGGCTGACTCTCAAGCCAGACCTGCGGCTTTGAGCTTGCGCGCCATCTCGATCAGCTCTGGGGTGATGCCATCGGGCAGCGCCGGCGCCGGCTGCGGCGATGGCGGGGAGGACGGCGATGCAGCGCGTCGGGCCGGGCCGCGAGCATGTGGCTCCCCCGCGCCAGCAGGCGGTTCATGCCCTCCAGCCGGTGCAGGGCCTGCTCTTCCACCAAATGGCGGCGGGTGTGAACGGCTTCGCTGTGACCCATCGCCATCGCCTTGAGGGTGGTTGACCAGGTGGTGGTCTCCTTGGCCCGCAGCGCCCAGGCGTGGCGCAGGTCGTAGACCTTGCAGCGGTCGCGGATCGCCCGGGGCTTTGGCTTGCCGGGGATCTGGTGCGGCTGGTGCCAGCCGTAAAGCTTCACCGGAAGCTCGCGGTCCTCCCGGGCGCTGTTGCGGAACCAGTGGCTCAGCACTCTGCTCAGGCTTTCGTTGTTGTGGAACTGGAGCCCCCCATCGGCGCGCTCGGTGGTGCGGATCGGGTAGCGCCGGCGCAGCTCATCGAGCATCGCCCGGGTGTGCTTGAGGTCGTTGAGGCGGTAGCGCTCCAGCCAGGAGTCCGGGAGCGCCAGCGCGAAACGGTGGCCGGTCTTGGTCTCGCTGCCATCGCCGCCGGAGATGAAGGAGGCCACGCTGATCATGCGCGGGTTGGCCTCGATCTCGCCTGGCAGGGCCTCGAGATGCCAGATCTCGTGGTTGCGCAGGCCGTAGGTGGCCACCATCGCCATCACCCAGCCCCGGAAGGGATCGAGCGCAACCAGCTGCAACCAGCTGATCCAGCCAGGATTCGATGTCATCGGTCCTGGGGATGAAGCGAGGCTTGGCAGCCTTGGCCTTGCCGGCCGTGGTCCTGAGACCGATCAGGCGCTCCTGCAATTCGGGCATGGCGATGCTGATGCCCTTTTTGGCCAGGTCATTCACCATCTGAATCACCTGGTAGAAGACCTTGGCGTTGTATTCCCGCGGCACCAGGGGGACATCGGGGGCAGCCTGGTGGGCCTGGATCGAAGCAGGGGTGTAGAGGCAGAAGAGCTCCAGGTGCTCCGGTAGCGCCGGCAAGGAGTCGGGGTACATCACCCCGAAGAACCCCTTGTCGCGGAAGCAGATGAAGGGGTTGCGGTCCCGGGCCTTGGGCCCGCCCGGGGCAATGTCGACCTGGATGGCCTGACGGATCTCACCCCAGGCCAGGGTCGGCTGGGCCGAAGCGGCTGACGATGGCTGTTCGAGGCCCTGGCTGAGGCAGCCCCCAGTCCAGGCCCGGGCCACCGGCAGCGCGGTCCTGGCCCGCCTGAAGGAGCAGGTCGGTCAGGCGCTCGCAGGCCAGCTCGTCCTGTACCCGGCAGCAGCGCGCGACCTGCTGCCGCTGACGGGGGGTCGAGCTCATCGACGTAGACGAAGGGGCTGGGGGAGACAGCCCGAATCCGGTAGCTGCACCCTTCCATCCGCAGCCGCGCCTGCGCCTTCTGGAAGCCTTGCAGGGCACGCATGGCCGGGAAC
>JAWOBH010000246.1:0-2547 GCA_046498125.1 Prochlorococcaceae cyanobacterium
GCGGCGGCCACCTGCTGGCCGAGGCCCTGCCCGGCGGCGAGGGCCGGCTGCGGCGCATCGCCGTGCATGAGGCCGGCCATGTGCTGGTGGCCGGCGAGGAGGGGATGGCGGTGCGCCGGGTGCTGGTGGGCAGCCTGGCCTGCCTGCAGGCGGGGCAGGCCGCGGGCGGCTGCACGGAGTTCGATCCCCCCGAGCACGCCAAGCTGCCCCTCGAGGAGCTGCGCCGCTGGAGCCGGGTGCTGCGGGCCGGCATGGCCGCCGAGCAGCTGATCTACGGCGCCAGTGTGGGCGGCGCCGACGACCGGGCCCTGCTGGGCCGGTTGTGGGGCCTCTCCGGCCACGATGTGGCCACCGCCCAGCGCGAACAGCGTCGGGCCCGGCGCGAGACCGACCAGCTGCTGCGCCGCCGTCGGCCCGAGCTGGAGGCCGAGGCCGCCCGCCTGCTGGCGGACGCTCCCCGTCTGGGCCGGGTGCGTCTGCGGGAGGCCTGAGGTGGGCCGGCTGGCCCTGCTCGACTGCCCCACCGGCCTGGCCGGCAACATGCTGCTGGCGGCCCTGCTGGATCTGGGCGTGCCCCAGGCGGTGCTGCACGAACCCCTGGCGGCCCTGGGGCTGGAGGGGGCCTACGCCCTGGAGGTCGAGCAGCGCCGCAGCGGCGGGCTGCGTGGCCTGCACCTGGCGGTGCGGCTGCTGGAGAGCCAGCCACCCGAGCGCCACTGGAGCCGGCTGCGGGAGCAACTGCGGCAGGCCCCCCTCGCCGAACCCCTGCGCCAGCGGGTGCTGGCGGTGTTCGGCCTGCTGGCGGAGGCCGAGGCGGCGGTGCACGGCCACAGCCCCGAGCAGGTGCACTTCCATGAGGTGGGTGCCGTGGATGCCCTGGTGGATGTGGTGGGTGTGTGCGCCGCCCTGCTGCACCTGGGGGTGGAGCGGCTGGTGTGCACGCCGCCGCCGGCGGGCCACGGCACGGTGCGCACCGCCCATGGGCTGCTGCCGCTGCCGGCGCCGGCGGTGCTGGAGATCGCCCGCCGCCGCGGCGTGCCCCTGGCCGGCGCCGAGGGCCTGCCGGCCGGGGAGCTCACCACCCCCACCGGGCTGGCCCTGGCGGCCTGCTGGGCGAAGCGCTTCGGGTTGCCGCCGACCCATATCCCGCGCCAGGTGGGGGTGGGCCTGGGCAGCCGCCAGCTCGACCGCCCCAACCTGCTGCGTCTGGTGCTGGCCGATGGCATTGCCGATGGCGATGGACATGGCGATGGCGCACGCGGGGGGGATGGCGAGGGCGAGGGGCTCGAGCCCCGGCTGGAAACCGTGCTCGTGCAGCAGGCCCAGATCGACGACGCCACCCCCGAGGATCTGGCCTTTCTGCTCGAGGCCCTGCGCCAGGCCGGTGCCCTGGAGGCCTTCAGTCAGCCGCTCACCATGAAGAAGGGCCGTCCGGGCTGGCTGGTCACCGCCCTGGGGCGGCCCGAACCCGCCGCCGCGTCGGCCCTGCGCCGGGTGTGGTGGCGGCACGGCAGCAGCCTGGGCCTGCGCGAACAGGAGCAGCGGCGCTGGGCGCTGCCCCGCCGCCTGCTGGAGCTGCACACGTCCCTCGGCCCGGTGCGGGTGAAGCAGGCCCGCCGGCCTGATGGCCGCTGGAGTTCCAAGCCCGAACATGACGACCTGATCGCCCTGGCCCGCCGCCACGACCTGGCCATCGACCAGGTGCGTGCCACTGTGCAGCAGGAGTTGGACCGCACCTCCCCGCCCACGCCGTGAAGCTTCCCCACCTGTCGCTGCCGTCTCCGGGGCCGCGCCTTCGCCGCCTGGCGGCCGCCCTGCGCGGGATGGCCCTGCCCGGTGGCCTGTCCCTGTGGATCACCCTGCTGAGCTTCGGCTTCCTGCTGGCCGCCCTCACAGGCCATGGCCGCCGGATGCTGCAGCTCAGCCTCGATCCCCAGGGCTGGTGGTGGCTGCTGCTGGCGGTGGGATTCAGCCTGCTCAGCCTGGTGGTGAATGGTCTGGGGCTGGGGGTGGTGCTGCGCTGGCTGCAGCTGAGGCCGCTGTGGCCTCCGCTGATCACCCTCTACCTCGACACCAACCTGCGCAAATACCTGCCCGGTGGCGTCTGGCATCTGGCCGGACGCCTCGGCCCCCTGCGGGCCGCCGACGGCCCCCTGCGCCAGCCGGCGCCCCTGGGCCTGGCCCTGCTGGCGGTGCTGCTCGATCCCCTGCTGGCGGCCGCGGCCGCCCTGGCCGTGGTGGCGGTGGCGGGCTGGCCGAACGGTTTTGAGCTGCTCGGCCTGCTGCCGCTGGTGCTGCTCTGGCCGCGCTGGCTGGCACCGCTGCTGGAGCGCCTGGAGCGGCGTCAGGCCAGGCGCCTGAAGCTCGAGCCCGACGAGCTGCCGGACGCGGGCGAGGAGCTGCGCCAGGCCCTGGCCGGCTACCCCTGGCCGCCGCTGCTGGTGCAGCTGTTGTTCTTGCTCCTGCGCTTCGCCGGCTTTGCCTGCTGTGTGCTGGCCTTCGATCTGCAGACCTCCCTGCCCTGGAGCGGCTGGCTGGCGGGGTTCG
>JAWOBH010000249.1:0-3022 GCA_046498125.1 Prochlorococcaceae cyanobacterium
GGGGTGAACACGGCCACGTTGGGGGCGTTGCGGTCGAGGAAGAAATTGGTGGTGAACAGATTCAGGCGCCCCCGCTCCAGCTTCACCACCCCCCGGGCCTCGATGTCGGGCCCGAGCGGACCATCGAGACGCAGCGTGCCACTGGTTCTGAAGTCAGCCAGCTGCGGCACCATCACGTTGAAATCCTCCCCCAGGCTGATCCGCAGCCCGTCGAAGCCCAGAAAGCCCACCGCCGGCACCAGGGCGCGCAGATCCTCGCCGTTGCGGGTTTCCAGCTCCGGCCCCAGCAACACCAGCGGCTGCTGGAAGTCCCAGTTCTGCTCGGCAAGTTCCTGCACCGAGGCCGTTGGCTGCAGACCGTTCTCCTCACCGGCCAGCCGACCGGGCTGCACGTTCAGCGAGCCCTTGGCGAGCGCCAGCTCGCCACCCAGCTGCAGGGCGGTGAGGCTGCCCCCAACCGTCAGTTCTCCGTCCACGTCGGTCTGGAGGCGCGGCGAGCGGTAGGGCAGCCCCTCGAGGGCGAGGCGCAGACGGGCCGGGTCCCCCTCGCCGCCGAGCTGGGGACTGAACAGGCCCAGGCTGCCACTGCCGCTGATGCGTCCCTCGCCGCCCACCCGGGCCGTGAACTCCTGCAGCAACAGCTGCTCGAAGTCGAACAGCACCGTGGCCTGGAGATCCTCCACCTCCTGGTCCAGCAGCGCCAGCTCACCGTTCTGGATGCGCAGGAAGCCATTGGCGATCGGGCGGTCCAGGCTGCCCCGCACCAGCAGCTGCAGGTCGGCGCTGCCCTCCTCCCACACCAGCGTCGGCTGGGCCAGCCGGCTCAGAACGATGAGCCCGTCATCGCGGCTGGTGGCCCTGAGTTCAATCCCCTCTTCGGCCGGATCGAGCGGCACCACGCCCGCCAGGTCGATGCCGCTGTCGGCGCCGGCGGCCCGCAGGGCCAGGTCCAGGGCGATGGCGTTGCCCGCCAGCTGCACGCTGCCCCGCCGCAGGGCGAGCTCGGTGTCGCCCAGGGCGGCGTCCTCGAGGGCAAGCTCCAGCGCCAGTTCCGGCTCGGCCGCGAGGGTGTAGGAGCCCTGGGCGGACACCCGGCCGCGCAGTTCGTCGGGCACAGGGGTGAACAGGGCCACCAGGGAGAGGGGCACGCCGGAGAAGCCGAAGCTGCCCGAGCCCACGCGCACCGGCCCGTTCAGCTCCAGCCGGATGGGGTCGCCGCCGAGGGCCTGATCGCGGTCCTGGCCCGGGAACCAGAGATGGCCTTCCACGGTGCCATCAACGCGGGTGTCGGCCAGCCGCGGACCGCTGAGCTCCAGATCCAGATCAAAGCGGGCCGTCAGCCCCTCCAGCCGCTGCGCCGGGGTGAGGCGCTCGCGCTGGTCCGCCAGGGCCTGGCGCAGACGCTCATGGGCCCGGTTCAGGGCCACCAGCAGATCGTCGATGCTGCCGCCCATCGTGTCGATCATCAGGGTGCCGAGATCGGCGGCGCTGCCGGGATCGATGCCGGGGTCGCCGCGCCAGAGGGGCCAAGCCTCCAGTAGCCGCCGCACCAGGCCGTCATCGAGGTCGCGGCCCCTCAGGCGGGCCACGTAATCACCCCGCCAGATGCCGCTCCACTCCAGATCGAGATCGCCGCCGCCCTCGGCCGTGATCTCCCCGGTGGCCTGATAGCGGCGGTCTCGGTAGCTGCCCTCGAGCGCCACCCGACGGGCCGGCACCCCCAGCAGGGAGGGCTGATCGAGCTCCACCCGGCCCTGGAAGGCCAGGGGCTGCAGCTCCAGCACCCCGGCGCCGCTGAGCCCGCCGCGCAGGGGGCGCCACTGGCCCTCGGGCCCCAGGGCCAGCTGCAGGCCCTGCAGGGGAAAGTCGCTGGCGGTCCAGCGGTAGGCGCGGGGACTGCCCTCCAGATCGAGGCGGCCGTCATTGCGCTCCAGGCTCACGGCCACCGGCACCCAGCGGCGATCGAGCCGCGCCTCCAGCCGTCCCGGCGGGGCCTCGCCGCGGCTGGCCATGCGCAGCCGGCCGCCGCCGGCGGGATCACCCAGCCAGTTGCCCTCCCAGGTCTCGGCCACCAGCAGGGGGCCAACGCCGGGCTGCTCCAGGCGCAGCAGGAAATCAGGCGTGAGCCCGCTGAGGGGGCCGCGGATGGTGCCGTCGGCGTCGGCCAGGCCCTGCAGCTCGGCGCCGAGCAGGGGGCCCAGACGGGTGAGGGGATAGCGCTGAAGCTGCAGACGCAGATCGAGGAGGCCGGTGCGCAGGCCCTCGCCGCCGGCCAGGGTGATGGGCAGGCTGCCCTGGCCCCTGAGGTGTTCACTGGCGAAGCGATCGAGCAGCAGCCGCTGATCCCGCCAGCGCAGCTGGGCCTGCCAGGGGCCGAGCAGGGTGTTGCTGGCCTGGCTCACCCTGGTGCTGAGCAGCGGCTCGCTCCAGCTGCCCGCCAGCTCCAGGCTGCCCCGCAGCTGGGAGCCCACCAGGTCTGGATCCAGACCCTCCGGCAGGGGCAGATCGGCCGGATCCAGCTGCCATTCACCGGCCAGGACGGGGTTGGGGGTGAGGGCACCACGGGCCCACAGCCAGGAGCGGCCCGAGGAGAGCTGGACTTGCTCCAGCAGCAGCGCACCGGGCTGCCAGCGGGCCCGCAGCCCCACCTGGCCGCTGCGCTCGGCCCAGCGCCAGGTGCTGGAGGGCAGGCTCAGATCCCGCCCCTGACAGCGCAGCAGGGGGCGCTCGAGGCTGAGGGACGGCTGGTCGGGCTGGGGTCTCCAGCTCAGCTGGCGGAGGAGCAGATCGCCCTGGCAGTCGGGCTCACCGTCGCGCCAGGCGAGCTGCAGCTCGCCATCGACCCGGCCATCGAGCTCGCCCCCCAGCGCCAGCAGGTCGGCGGGCCAGGTGAGGTCGAGATTGCGGCTGGAGAGCTGGGCCTGCCAGTGATTGCTGCGCCAGTTGCCGCCGCCCCGCAGCTGCAGGGTGCCGGCGGCGGCCCCATCGGGACCCAGGGGAGCAAGGCGCAGCAGGGCCGAGG
>JAWOBH010000336.1:0-5417 GCA_046498125.1 Prochlorococcaceae cyanobacterium
GCACCGATCGCGCCGTGGAAGCCCTCGCCGAAGCCCTCACTCCAGAGGCTGAAGCTCCCGTCAGCCCCGGTCCGGCTGCGTAGCCCATCAGCCGCTGAGGCGCCGCAGGTCATCCCAGAAGCCGGGATAGGACACCGCCGCCGCCTCGGGGCGGTGCAGGGTGGTGGGACCGCGGGCGATCCCCGCCGCCACCGCCAGGCTCATGGCCACGCGGTGATCGGTCTCGCTGTCCACCTCGGCGCCATGCAGCTCCGTGACGCCGGTGATCGTCATGCCGTCCTCGAACTCCTCGATGCGGCCCCCCATCGCCCCCAGCTGGCGGGCCATCACCGCCAGGCGGTCGGTTTCCTTCACCCGCAGCTCGGCGGCATCACGGATCCGGCTGGTGCCCTCGGCGGCACAGGCGGCCACGGCCAGCACCGGGATCTCGTCCACCAGGCGCGGGATCAGCTCGCCGCCGATCGTGAAGGCCTGCAGGGGCCCGTGGCTCACCTGCAGGTCGCCCACCGGCTCGCCGGCCACATCGCGGCCATTGAGCACCGCGATGCGGGCCCCCATCTGCTCCAGCACCTCGAGGATGCCGGTGCGGCTGGGGTTGAGGCCCACGTTCTCCACCGTGAGCGCGGCGCCGGGGGTGATGGCAGCCGCCACCAACCAGAAAGCGGCGGAGCTGATGTCGCCCGGCACCACCACGTTCTGGCCCCCAAGGCGTTGGCCTGGGGTGAGGGTCACCTGCGTGAGGCCGGGCCCGCCCACCTCCAGCTCGGCGCCGAAGGCCCGCAGCATGCGCTCGCTGTGGTCGCGGCTCCGGGCCGGCTCGATCACCGTGGTGGGGCCGGCGGCGGTGAGGCCCGCCAGCAGGATGGCGCTCTTCACCTGGGCCGAGGCCACCGGGGTGCGGATGGTGGTGCCCCGCAGGGGCTGGCCCTGCACAGCCAGGGGGGCGAAGTTGCCGTCGCTGCGGCCGTGGATCACCGCTCCCATCTGTGCCAGGGGAGCGCCCACCCGGCGCATCGGCCGGCTCCGCAGGGAGGCATCGCCGCTGAGCACGAAGTGGCGGCCCAGCCGGCCGGCCAGCAGGCCCAGCATCAGCCGCATGGTGGTGCCGGAGTTGCCGCAGTCGAGCACGTCGAGCGGCTCCCGGAAGCCGTCCAGACCCACCCCCTCCACCGTCACCGTCTCGCCGGCACTGATCTCCGACACTCCCACCCCCATGGCCCGCAGACAGGCGGCGGTGCTGAGCGGGTCCTCGGCCGGCAGCAGGCCCTGGATGCGGGTTGTGCCCTCGGCGATGGCCCCGAACAGCAGCGCCCGGTGGGAGATGGATTTGTCCCCCGGCACCCGCACCGTGCCCCGCAGATGCCGGCCGGCCGGGAGCGGCAGGGGTGGCGCGCTGGCGGGCGGCTGGGAAAGCGCCAAGGAGGGTGCAGAGAGGAGGGCGATCCTATGCAGCCTGCCGCCGCCGTCAGCGACGATGCCCCATCGGGTCAGACATCTCAAGGGATCCGGTGACTGCCTGGAAAGATCAAGGCCCTGAACACTGCTGGCGATCGGTCCACGACAGGAAGGCGTTCCCCTACGACCCCAAGCCACCGCTCACTTTGTTGCGGAGTATTTCTTTTTCGATGAGAAGGCCTGCGCTCGTTGACGCGGGTTGATATGTGAGTACGCTTCCAGTGGAATCTTAATCCTCGCTCAGATGAAGCAAGTTTTTCTACTGTTCGGGGTTGCTGCAGCCACCTCTGGACTTGCCGTTCTCGGATCTACACCCGCGCATGCTTTGGTGACGTGCACAGGTAGCACGATGTTTGGCTCTCTGGAGGGTGGCTCTGGAGCCAATTGTGGAGTCCTACGGCTGGGCGAGGAGGTAAACATCGATGTTACGAATTACTTCAAGGACAATGCGTCTAACATCTTCTTCCCGTTTGTCCCGATAGCTCCAGCTGTCGGCACTAACGGGACATCATTAGTCGAGTTCAAGGATGTCGAATTCAGTGTGACTGGAACTGTTGATGTCGGTGCAGGGCCAGTCGCATTTACCGGCCCTGCAGCCGTATGGGGCCCGAATCCTACTGGACCCTTTGGATCAGCAACTACGATTACCTACAACGCCACCAACCCAAGTACGCTGCCGACAGGGACCTTCCGGACAATTGACTTCAAATTTAACAACCTTGGTGAAGGTATCTTTGGCGGTGAGGCTGCGAGTGCGAATGAAATCGGATTGGCCCTGGCTTCAGTAACCAATGCTACGATCCGCGCTACCCTGATTGCTGGTGTAAATCCAACTAATCCTACGGTCGTCAGTTTTGGCCTGGGTCCAAAGCCATTTCCCACCGCCATCCCCGCAGAAGGGACCACGATAGGGGGCTTTGTTACAACGGAGGTGCCGGGTCCGCTGCCGATTGCCGGTGCCGGTGCAGCCTTTGCCTGGAGCCGCAAGTTGCGTCGTAAGCTGAAGTTGTCAGCCAGCAGCAGGTCGACCAACTGATCGTCGCATCGGTTCTGCGGCGTTGTTGCTGGTCTTTCCTGATTGAATCCACTCGTGCGCATTGGTCTTGAATCTTTGATTTCTATCAACGAACGAGTGGATTTTCATCCTCATTTTCACTCAAGCCATCTTTTGGACCTTCAGGAAGAGCGCCAACCTCTCTTTATCTGTCCTGTTCCAGCTGGGAAGTTGGTTCTCATTCGAAGTGTCTTGGGGCTTCATAAAAGTATCTAGATAGGAGTATCTTCTTTTTCGGCTCATTATTTTGACTGCGTCTCCCCCTTCGTTGTTGATGCCGGCCAACCAGGAAGCTCGTATTCTTTCTGCCAGCGGCTGGGCGCTATTCGTTGTTTTTCTCACGACAGTCATTGCGTCATCCCTGCCTCTGCAGGTTGTGAATCCGGGTTGGGGTTCTAAGCTTTCTCGCCTGATCGTGGACGCCTCTTCGCTACCGCTGGTGGGGATGTGCCTGATCCGCTATAGTATCTATCTCCAGTGCCTCAGTCCCAAGGCTCAAGCAGACAGGCTCCAACGCGCCAAGCTGCGTATCAGCCGCCTCGCGGGCGCCGGCACCATCGCCCTGGTGTTGCTGGCGGTGTGGCAGGTGGCACTGTTCCTGATGATCCTGCCCGGAGTTGAGCAGCAGTTCAGCTCAGCCAGAGGCAGGCTGATGCAGCGCTCTGATGCGATCGAGCAAGCGCTGAGCGAGGCCTTGCCGGACCAGATCCAGCAGGGCTGGGAGCAGCTCCGGCGCGTCAGTCCCCAATCCCCACCTCTCACTGCACCACTGGTTGATCTCAGCATTGAGGAACAGCGGGAGACGTTGCTCAGCCGTGCCAAGGCCGAGAGCATAGACGCGGTGACGTCTCTGAAACAGCAGGCAGATGCCGCCCGATTCCAGCTCGGTCGCGATCTGTTGCGGGTGCTGCTGGTGGCCCTGATCTACGCCTGGGCATTCCGGGCCTTCGTGCGGTACCGCTGATGGCATCCCGGCTGCCGCTGGCCGATCAGTTGCAGCGCTGGGGATCGCCCCAGCAGTGGAGTGCCGTGATCCGGCGCCATGGCAGCAATCGGCGCTCCCTCTGGCTGCTGCTTGCCGCTCTGCTGTTCGGCTGGAATACGGCCGTGTTGGGGCTGGCTGGCGTCGCTCCAGACACCCAGGTGCTCAACCTGTTGCTGTGGTTCGGCTGCCTGATCGCCCTGGAGGACCGTCTCCCCGAACTCTGGCCCCGTCCCTCCCGCTCCTCGTTGCTGGTTGGCGGCGTGTTGCTCACGCTCACCCTGTTGCGTGGTGACTTCGCCACCACAGGTCAGGACCGCTTCTTCTACCTCGTGCTGCCGCTGCTGGTGCTGGGCCTGGCTCTGCTCAACCGCCCGTTCCTGGGCCTGCGGATCTTTACGGTGCCCCTGGTGATCAGCCTGTTGCTGCCGCTCACCAGGGTGCTGTTTGCCACCCACCCCGTGATCATCCCGCTCACCAGCGTGCTCACCTGGACCACGCTCAGGGTTCTAGGCCTCTCGCCCTTGATCAATGGGGCGACGATCACTCTGCCCAATGGTGCTGTGGAGATTGGTGGCAATTGCACCGGCATCGACCAGATCATTTTCACGCTTTCGGTGGCGTTGATCTTCCTGATGGTGTTCCCACTGCGCCGTTGGCGGCACCGCTGGTTCGTGGTGGTGGTGGCTGTGGTCGCCGCCGTGCAGGTGAATGTGGTGCGGATCTCGATCCTGGCGTTGTTGGTGAATCTGCCTGATGAGAGCGGGATGCCTGCCTTTACGTTCTTCCACGACTCCATGGGAGGGCTGCTGTTCTCCATCGTTTCCGTGGCGGTGATGGGCTGGTGCCACACTGCCCTGATCGATCGGGAGCTGGCCTGAGTGAGCAGCTCCTCCAGCAGGCTCCAGCGCAGGGTGTTGATGGCGTTGAGCGGCGTTGCCGTGCTGGGCCTGCTGCGGCCACTGCTCCTGCCCCGCCAGCCGGAGCTGCCGCAGCTGCCGCCTGTGCTGGCGCTGGACGAGGATTGGCAGCTGGCCTCAGATCCGTCTGCCCACCGTCGGCGCCGCAGCCATCCTGTCTGGCGGCCGGTGGCGGTGGGTCCAACCTCCCGTTTGCTGGGCCCTTCCGGCCAGCAGGTGTTGATCACGCCTCTGGCCAGCTGGAGCCTCAAGGCCTTCGATCCAGAGGCTGCCGTGCGCGGCATGGCGGGGCTGGACCTCAGCAAGGCCAGATCCGGCACAGGTCCACGTCTGCAGCAACACTGCCTCACCGAAGACGGGAAGACGGCCGAGGGGGCCGAGGAGCTGCAGGAGTTGCTGAAACGGGAGGATCCGAAGTTCTTCTCCACGCCCTACCGCAGTATCAGAAGGATGGTGCTGCCACCACAAGCTCGCAGCAAAAGTTGCCTGCTGCTCACAACAGAATCTGCTGATCTGCTGAGCACCTCGCCAGCTCCTTCCTCGAAAGCTTCTCCTCGGGTGTTTGAGCATCTCAATCTAGAAGTATTATGGCCACCAACTGGTGACGAATGAACGCCATGGGAGCACGACCCTTCACCGAGCTGATGGCAGCATGAATCCCGCGGGCTCACTTACGCCGCTACACAAAGGCAACTATTCGCGTCTTCCTGAATCAGCCCAGACACGCCTATCATGTCCTGTTCTTTATCAGCGCAGCTGAATCTCAGGTGGCCTTCGCCCCTTGATCCGAAGCAACTTCCGGGCGTACATACAATGCCAGCAGATTCTAGAAGATGAAATGCAAAGTCCTCGGAGTTCGCGACGTTGCTTTTAATCGAAGGAAAAACATACATCGAGCCCTGAGGCAGCTCGCAATCGAGAATTCAAGAGGCTGTTAACTCTTGCGCCAACAACAACTGATATTTTTTTTGAATGAGGAATAGATGGATTCTGTAACTTCTGGAGA
>JAWOBH010000278.1:0-21229 GCA_046498125.1 Prochlorococcaceae cyanobacterium
GCCCCAGCTCCTCAAGGCTGCGGGCCAGGCGGGCCCCGTCGGCTGTCAGATCGGTGGTGGTGGCGGTGAGAAGCTGGCTCATAGCTGGGGCAGAGTCTGGGCGGCCGACTGGGGAGGCTGGCTGGCGAGGCTGGTTGGAGCGGCTGGCGCTCACCGAAGCCTGCTGGCCGGTTTTCCGTCCGTTCCGGTAACGGTGTGCTCGGTGACAGCAGGGCGCTGCGCGCTGCACAATCATCGGCCTCATTCACTCTGATCGGCGGAACGCTCCGCCGCGCTCACCGGGATGACCTTCTCGATCGTGGCCTGGGATGCGCTCACCGGCATGACCGGTGTCGGGGTGGCCACCAAGCATCTGGCCGTTGGGTCGCTGGTGCCCCATGCCCGGCCTGGGGTGGGTGCCGTGGCGACCCAGGCCAACACCAACCCCTACTTCGGCCCCTGGGGTCTCGATCGCCTCGAGCAGCTGCAGCGCCAGAGCGAGGGAGAGCAGGGCGCCGAGGAGGTGCTGGCCTCGCTGCTGCGCGACGACCCGGGCCGCGATGGCCGCCAGCTGATGCTGGTGGATGCCCACGGCCGCAGCGCCGCCTGGACCGGTCCGGACTGCGCCGGGATCGCTGCCCACCGTTGCTATCCCGGTTTCGCGGTGGCCGGCAACTTCCTGGCCTCCGACCTCGTGTTGCTGGCCATGGCCGAGGCCTACATGGCGGCCGAGCGCCAGGGTCTGGCGCTGGATGAGCGGCTGTTGCTGGCCCTGGAGGCGGGTGAGGCCCACGGCGGCGACCATCGCGGTCGCCAGTCGGCCGCCCTGCTGGTGATGCACCAGGAGAGCTACCCCCACGGCGACTTCCGGGTGGACCACCACCCTGAACCCCTGGTGGCTCTGCGCGAGATCCTGGCCGAGACCGGCCGCGACTACTACACCGGGTTCCGGGCTGGCCTGCCCACCACCCTGGGCCTGGCTCCGCCGGCTTCTGCTCAACCTGCCGACGACATGCCGATCCGGGCATAGGCCGGCTCCGCCTCCTGCTCCTCGTGCAGGCGCCAGCCCAGGTCATCGGCCAGCTGCCGTGCCTGGGCTGGTATGTCGGCGGCCACGAACAGCTTGTGCATGATCTGTACGCAGATCAGGTGGTTGATCACCGCATCGAGCTGCACCCGCTGGGCGGCGCTGGTGTCGGGGTGGTCATGCCGCTCGAACAGGGCCTGCACCCCGGCGGAATCCAGCAGGCCGGCCTGCTCGATCGCCACAGGATTGAGGTGGCGATCGGCCAGAGTCTGCATCGCCGCCCGCTTCTGGGCATCGGCGTGGGCCGGGGGAGCCATGAAGGCGAATTTCTCGCGCCTGTAGAGCACCTCCGGCAGCAGGCCGCGCATGGCCTCGCGCAGCACATATTTCTCGGTTTTGCCCTTGATGCGCAGTTCCGGCGGCACCTGCACGGCCACGGCAGCCAGGTGGTGGTCGAGGAAGGCCGGGCGGGCCTCCATGGCGTGGGCCATATCCACCCGATCGCCGCCCCAGGTGAGGATCTGGCCCTCGAGCATCGTCTTGATCCACACGTACTGGGCGCGGTCGAGGGCGTGGCGCCCCTCCAGCTGGTCCGGGTCGAGGCTGGCGGCAATGGCGGAGCCGGGGTCGTAGCCAGCGCAGGCCCGGCGGTGCTCGGGGGCCAGCAGATCCGGCACCAGCGGCGCGCAGGCCAGCCAGGGCTGCAGGCAGCTGGGGGTGAAGCCCACCACGCGCTCCAGGGCTGGGTCGTGCACCTGCTCCTCGGCCAGCATCGCCCCCTGCACCAGGGCGTTGGCCTCCTGCAGCAGCTGCTCCCACTGCTGGCGCTCGGCCGCCGGCAGATCGCCGAGGCCGTGCAGGAACATGTCGCGACGGAAGGCCGGGTAGCCGCCGAACAGCTCATCGGAGCCCTCACCCGTCATCACCACCTTGTAGTGGGCGCGGTTCACCTCCCGGCTCATCAGGAACTTGGCCACCGCCAGGGTGTTGTAGATGCTGCGTTCGGCGTGCCAGATGGTGTCCTCCAGGTGGCCGTAGAGCTCATTGCCGGAGAGCCGCATCACCAGCTGCTCGGCGCCGGTGGCCTCGGCCATCTCCGTGGCGATCGGGGTCTCGTCGTAGCGGGCGTCGTCGAAGCCGATCGTGAACGCCCGCACCGGCGTCTGGCTCACCGCCGCCGCCAGCCCCAGGATCGAGCAGGAGTCGATGCCACCCGAGAGGTAGCAGCCCACCGGCACGTCGGCCACCATGCGCACTTCCACCGCCTCCAGCAGGGCGGCGCGCACGGCTTCGATGTGGTCGGTTTCGCAGAGGTTGCCGTCCCGCTCTCCCTGGCGGGGGAAGTTCACGTCCCAGTAGGGCCGGTCGCTGATCTCGAAGTCGCCACCGTGGCGGTGCACCGTGAGCACGTGGCCCGGCTTCAGCTGGTGCACCCCCTCGAACGCTGTGCTGCCGGGCACCACCGTCTGCATCAGCTGGTGGAACAGGCCCTCGGAGCTGAAGCGCCGTGTCACCCCGGGATGGGCGAACAGCACCTTGAGCTCGGAGCCGAACACCAGGCCCTCGTCGGTGAGGGTCCAGTACTGGGGTTTGACGCCGAAGCGGTCGCGCACCAGCAGCAGCTCGTCGCGGGTCTGATCAAACAGGGCGAAGGCGAACTCCCCGCGCAGCAGCGGCAGGGTGGCCTCCAGACCCCGCTGCTGATACAGGCGCAGCAGGATCTCCGAGTCGCTCTTGCTGGTGAAGCGCACGCCGCGGGCGCTGAGGTCGGCGCGGATGCGCTGGAAGTCGTAGAACTCGCCGTTGTGGGCCATCAGCACCTGCCCGTCCTCGGACACGAACGGCTGGCGGGCCCGGTTGGCGTCCAGGTCGATGATCGACAGCCGGGCATGGCAGAAGCCCACCCCCTGCCCCGGCAGGCTGCGCACCCCGAAGCCATCGGGGCCGCGATGCACCTGGATCGCCGCCATGTTCACGAGCAGCTGCTCGTCGATGGGCTGGTCGCTATGGCGCTGGAAGATGCCGCCGATGCCGCACATAGGCCTGGGTTTGCGTGGGGTTTGCTGGGTTGAGGTGGGCGCTCGGTGAAGGCTCCCGGGCCGCTCAGATGATGTCCATCACCTGGTCGATGCGCTCCACCATGCAGGTGAGCAGGGCCATGCGCACGAACACCGCGCCCCGGGCCTGGGAGAAATACCAGTTGTGGGCGGTCTCGTCCAGGCAGGTGCCCAGTTCGGGGCCGCGGGCCAGGGGATGGAGCACGATGGCGTTCTCGCGGTAGGGCAGGTCGGCCGTGAGCCGGAAGCTGCGGCCGTGCACCTCGTAGCCGTCGCCCACCCAGGCGATGGCGTTGATGTAGATCACATCCAGATCCGGCACGGCGGCGTGCAGGTCGTCGCTGGTGCTCACCGTCAGTCCGGCCGCCTCCAGCTCCTCCCGCTGACCGGGATCGAAGAAGCCATCACTGGGATCGCTGCCGGGGTCGTGGAACAGCACCAGCTCCTTCACCATGGAGGGGAAGCGCGCCAGGATGCGCAGCAGGGAGCGCACCGTGCGCATGCGGCTGGGGATGCCCACCACGCCGATGCGGATGCGCTGCTCGGGCGGCACCTCCCGCTCCACCAGATCGGGCCGCCATTTGAAGATCGTGTAGAGATCCGCCATCGCCTGGGTGGGATGCTCATCGATGCCGTTGCCGGCGTTGATGATCGGGATCCGCAGCGACTGGGTCATCTCAACGATGGCCTCGGCGTGGGTGTCCCGCAGCACCACACAGTCGCCGTAGTTGTTGAACATCTCGGCCACATCGCGCAGGGTTTCGCCCTTGGCGATCCCGGTGGTGCTGCGGTCGGTGATCGTGATCGTGTCGCCCCCCAGGCGGTGCCAGGCGCTGTCGAAGGACAGGCGCGTGCGGGTGCTGGGCTCGTAGAAGGCGTTGATCAGAATCTTGCCCCGCAGGGGGCTGTTGTGGCGCATGTAGCGCTTGGGGTTGCTCTCGAACTTGGCCGCCAGGCGGAACAGCTGCAGCAGCGTCACCGCGCTGTACTGGCTGGTGGACAGCACATGCTGTTCGGTGAGTTCCCGCAGGGCGTCGCTGTCCTCCCGGATGGCGCGCAACAGGGCCTGGGGATGGGCATTGCCGTAGACATCCGGCCCCAGGCGGGTGAAGCGGATGGTGGGTTGACAGGTCTGCGGGCTGATCTGCGGGCTGGATGGCATGGGCAGGGGCGGGGCCTCAGGCGGCGGCGGGCGGCGGCTAACGGTGGGCGGCAAACGGTGGGCGGCTCGGGGTGTAGTCGGCTCAGGGTGTGGGCGCCGTCACCACAACCCTGTGTAGGTGGCAGCCCTCAGGCCGCCGGAAAGATCTTGCGTTTATTCACCGATTCGGCCACTGTGACCGGTCAGATTGGTAGCGGTGGCCACCGAATCTCCAGTGGCGCCTCACCACACCTTCCCCTGGCGCCACTCCTTCAGCCAGATCAGCACGATCACCAGGGTGGCCATCACCAGCCCGATGATGCTGCCCACCACCAGCAGTCGGAACAGGTTGGCGGGCAGCAGCCACTGGCTGGCCGGGGCTGCGGCGAAGGCTTGGGTGGTGATCAGCAGGGGCATGGGGGGAGAGCAGGGTCTCAGCGACCGGCCAGCAGGCGCCAGTCGAAGCGTTCCGGGTTCCAGTGGCTGCCGAGCCCCATCACCGTGGCCGACACCGCCGCTGATACCAGGGCGGCGCAGTAGGGCGCCACCAACACATAGGCCGACAGGCCTGTGATCGAGCCGAGCACCATGGCGGTGGTGGCCGCCTGGCGGTTGGCCTGGGGCCAGTAGAGCCCCATGGCGATCGGCCAGATGGTGGACGCCACCAGGGCGCCGGTAAACAGCAGCAGCTGGTACATGGAGGTGAGGTACTGCCAGGAGAGCAGCATCGTGAGCAGCCCCAGGCCCACCACCAGCAGCCGAGCTGCCTGGCGGATCTGGGCATCACTGATGCCGGGCCGCAGCCAGTGGGCCACCACGTCCTCGGCGATCAGGTCGGCGCTGGCGGCGAGCAGGGAATCGAGGGTGGAGGTGAGCGAGGCAAAGATGATGATGAACACCACGATCGCCCCGCCGCTGCCCAGGAGCTGGGCGGTGATCAGCGGAAACACCATGTTCACCTGGGGCACCTCCAGATTCGTGGCCAGGGCCATCAGGGCGATGGCGCCGGTCACGATCGGCACGGTGGTCCAGGCCAGGCCGCCGAGCACGAAGGAGCGGAACACCACCGAGGGGCGGCTGGCGAACACCCGGCTCCACCAGATGTTGTTGTGGAACACCTCACCCATGCTGAACAGGCCGGTGTTCCAGGCGAACAGCAGACCAGCCGGCAGCAGCATGTTGAGCCGCGAAGGGTGCTCCGCCGCCAGGGCCACGTAGACCTCATCCACGCTGATGCGCCCGTAGCCCAGAACCGCCACCAGCACCAGCAGGGCCATGATCAGCAGTGACTGGATGAAGTCGGTGCCCACCACAGCGCGCATGCCGCCGAACAGGGTGTAGGTGGTGGACACGCCGATCACGCAGACCATCCCCAGCCGGTAGTCGAACCCCGAGAGGGCCTGCAGCAGCAGACCCGCCCCCATCCCCTGGGTGATCAGGAAGCCGAGGGTGTAGGCCATCGTGATCAGCAGGAACACCGCCCAGCACAGCCGGCCGTAGCGCAGGCGCACGAAGTCCCCGCTGGTGCGGGCGGTGGGCATCAGCCGCTTGATGCGGATCGCCAAGGGTGCGAACAGAAACAGCCCCAGGCCCGCCAGGGCGTAGCCGAGCATGCCCCAGAGGCCCAGGGTGTAGCCCACCTCCGGGGCCGCCAGGGTCGTGTTGCCCGTGACCCAGCTGGCCATCAGGGTGGCCGTGCTCAGGGCCAGACCGATGTTGCGCCCGGCCAGCAGGTAGTCATCGGCATCGCCCGTGCCGCGCTTGCCCCACCACACCCCCAGGGCGATCCAGAGCACCGAGAAGGCCACCAGCAGGAACCAGGCGACGCCGGCGTCGAGCAGGGGGGCGTCAGTCATGGCCTGGGGCCTGGCTGGGGTCGTCGTAGGGATCGCGGCCGTGCCAGCGGGCGTGGCCTCGGGCGATCATCACCACGGTGGCCAGGGTGACCACAGCGCCGATCGCGAAGATCAGCAGGGCCTGTTCCAGTTCGGTCATGCACCACTCGGTCTGCACGATCCTTAGCAGGGGACCCTGGCCTTGTTTGTCAATGGCCCATGAATTGCAGCAAACCGCTGGCTGCAAAGAACGGCCATGAAAAAACCCGGCAGCGTGACTGCCGGGGCCTTTGGAATTGGTGGCGGGGGCGAGATTTGAACTCGCGACCTTCGGGTTATGAGCCCGACGAGCTACCAGGCTGCTCTACCCCGCGCCGGTTGTTGAATCATACCAGCGCGGTGTCCCCCGCTACCGATCGCTCCCCCTGCCGCTGAGTCGACGGCTCAGTCGAAGCGCAGCTCGCCCAGCACCTCCAGACGCAGGTGGGGGGCCGGCCTGAGGAAGCGCTGGCGCAGCTCCTCGAGGGTCATGGGGGTGAGCCAGTCGAGCTGTTCCAGCAGCTGCAGGGCCACCGCGTGCTTGGCCCGGGCCGAGCCGTCCTCCACCTTGATCGCCAGCCCCAGCCCTTCACCCACCCGGGTGAGGCACTGGATGCCCTCGGCACCGCCCTTGCTGATCACCTGGCCATGGCCGCGGCGCATCAGTTCGGTGTCGAAGCGCCCCTCGCCCGCCACCAGGTGGGGGTGGGCGAGCATGGCCCGGTTGAGCCGCTCCAGGTGGGGGTGCTCACCGGCGCCCAGATGGGCGAACAGCAGCGCCATCTGGGCCAGACGCAGGCGCAGGGTGGGCACCCCGCAGTCGTCGCGGGCCGTCACCAGTTCAGCCGCCGGCAGGGCCAGGAGTTCGGCCACCCGCTTGAGCACCTCCTGCTGCAGGGGGTGGTCGGCCTGCATGTAGCTCTCGGTGCTCCAGCCCATCCGCCGGCAGGTGGCCAGGAAGGCCGCATGCTTGCCGGAGCAGTTGTGTTCCAGCGGGCTTGTGCCGCCCTCGGGCACCGGACACTGGAGCTGGTCGGCCTCCAGTTCAGCGCTCCAGAGCAGCCTGAAGGCCTCGCGGGCGTGTTCCGGTGTGCCGGCGTGGGAGGCGCAGGCGATCGCCAGGCCACGCTCTCCCACCTGGCCCTGATCGGCGCTGCCGCTGGCCACGAACACGATGGCCTGGAAGGGTTTGAGGGCCGAGCGCACAAAGGTCAGCCGTTGCGGATCGCCGGCCCGCATCAGCACCCGGCCGCGGGCGTCGCTCACCACCGCGTGCACCCGATGGTGAGACTCGGCAATGCCCTCGCGCAGCAGGCGCACCTCCAGGGGGGGGATGTCGGTGCGGGGGGCGGCACCGAAGCTGGAGGGGAGGCTCATGGGCAGGGCCGGGGGCCGACGTTCACTGAGCCTGCCAGAGCCCCGCCGTGAGCAGAGCGGCGCAGCCCAGGAGCATCAGGGCGATGCAGCCGACCACCGCCTGGCGCAGGCGGAGGAGCACCGGCCGCACCTGGTGGCGGGCCACCAGCAGATCCTGCTGGCGCCAGCTCAGGGGTTTCTCCCACACCTGACCGTCGTACCAGCCGGATTCCTCGTATTCCACCCGCTCGCTCATCAGGCGCTGGTGGATGCTGCGCCAGCCCAGCCACTGGCGGGTGAGCAGCAGGGTGGGCAGCACGATGGCCGCCACCGCTCCAGCCAGCAGCAGCTGCAGCGGCTGGTGGCGCAACACCCAGCTGCCGCTGCTCACCAGCAGCGTGACCGGCAGGATCAGCAGCCAGCTCAGCCCCAGGGCCCGCAGCAGGCCGCTGTGGCCGTCGCGGGGCCAGGCGAAGAACCAGGAGTCGCGCAGCTCCTGATACTGCTGCAGGGGGCGCTGGGCTGGCGGCACCGGACAGGCAACGGACGGAGCGCCGGGGGAATCACCGGTGGCGCCGAGGGCATCGCCCATGGCTCAGCTGCTGGTGGCCTGGGCGGAGCCTAGGTAGCGCACCTGCTGCCCGTGGCCCCAGAACGACTCCAGGTCGTAGTAGTCGCGCTCCTGCGGCATCAGCACATGCACGATCAGTTCGCCGTAGTCGAGCAGCACCCAGCGGCCTTCGGCCTGGCCCTCGCGGCGCAGCGGCAGGCGGCCGGTGTCCGCCTCCAGGCGGTCCTCCACCGAGCGGGCAATCGCCCGCACCTGCACATCGGAGAGGCCGCTGCAGATCACGAACCAGTCGGCCAGGGTGGTCACCTCATCCACCCGGATCAGGCGGATATCCACGGCCTTGCGGTCGTCGCAGGCCTCGGCCGCCAGCCGCGCCAGGGCTTCGCTGGCTGGATCACCCATACCGATCGCATCGCCCTGGTTGGCGGCGGGTTCTTCAGCCATACACGTTCTCGCTGGTGACGGACTCGCGCGACCCCTGCTGCTGGGCCATTTCGGCCCGGGCCCGGCTGGCACTCTTGCGCAGGGCTTCGAGACGGTCGTCGTAGAAGCTGCGCTTCTTCTTCTTGCGGGTCTGCTCCGCCAGCTCCTTGAGGGCGCCGCCCAGGCTCTTGTACGCGTTGGGGAGGGTGTAGCCGAAGCGGCAGGCCAGGTCGATGGCCCGCTCGTCGGCGGCGATGGCGTCGGCCAGACGTTTCTCGGAGTTGTTCTTGAGGTAGAGCCTGTAGCCGGCGAAGCCCGAGAGCCCCAGGGCCATCAGCAGCAGCAGGCCGTCCTGCACCCAGAGCTCGCCGATGGCACCGCCCAGACCGATGGCCAGGGCGGCCATCTCCCAGCCGTCGCGGGGCACGGCATCGTTCTGGACGCGACCCACCTCGTGCCAGAACAGCAGGTTGCGGTGGTCCAGCGCCAGGGCGTCCCACGTCTCCAGATCCACCTGGATTTCGATCTCATCCCGCCCGATCTCCTCGATCGCGATCAGGGGGGGATCGATCGAGGCCGCGGCTTCCACGAACACCCAGCTCTGCATTTCCGGCGGCAGCAGCCCCTTGAGGCGCTGGAGTTCGCTCATGGACGCGGTGGATACAAGGAGTTCCAGGTTAGCGATAGGGATCGGTGGCCCCGGTTCAAACGACACGGCCCGAGGGTCGGGATCGTGCAAGGCTGACCGCGTTTGGCCGGTTTCAGCCCATGCCCCGCCGCACGGACCTGCGACGCATCCTGCTGCTGGGCTCGGGCCCGATCGTGATCGGCCAGGCCTGCGAGTTCGACTATTCCGGCACCCAGGCCTGCAAGGCGCTGCGGGCCGAGGGTTTCGAAGTGGTGCTGGTGAACAGCAATCCGGCCTCGATCATGACCGATCCGGACATGGCGGATCGCACCTACATCGAGCCGCTCACGCCCGAGGTGGTGACACGGGTGATCGAGATCGAGAAGCCTGACGCCCTGTTGCCCACCATGGGCGGCCAGACGGCCCTCAACCTGGCGGTGAGCCTGGCCGAGAACGGCACGCTCGAGCGGCACGGGGTGGAGCTGATCGGCGCCAATCTGGCGGCCATTCAGAAGGCCGAGGACCGGCAGCTGTTCAAGGAGGCGATGGGGCGCATCGGCGTGGACGTGTGCCCCTCGGGCATCGCCAACTCCATGGTCGAAGCCGAGGCGGTGGGTGAGCGCATCGGCAGCTACCCGCGCATCATCCGGCCCGCTTTCACCCTGGGCGGCAGCGGCGGCGGCATCGCCTACAACCCCGAGGAATTCGAGGCGATCTGCAAGAGCGGCCTGGAGGCCAGCCCGGTGAGCCAGATCCTGATCGAGCAGTCGCTGCTGGGCTGGAAGGAATTCGAGCTGGAGGTGATGCGCGACAGCGCCGACAACGTGGTGATCGTGTGCTCGATCGAGAACCTCGACCCGATGGGGGTGCACACCGGCGACTCGATCACCGTGGCGCCGGCGCAGACCCTCACCGACCGGGAGTACCAGCGTCTGCGCGACCAGTCGATCGCCATCATCCGCGAGATCGGCGTGGACACAGGCGGCAGCAACATCCAGTTCGCGATCAACCCCGCCAACGGCGACGTGATCGTGATCGAGATGAATCCGCGGGTGAGCCGCAGCTCGGCCCTGGCGTCGAAGGCCACCGGTTTCCCGATCGCCAAGATCGCCGCCCGCCTGGCGGTGGGCTACACCCTCGACGAGATCGTCAACGACATCACCGGCGCCACCCCGGCCTGCTTCGAGCCCACGATCGACTACGTGGTGACGAAGATCCCGCGCTTCGCCTTCGAGAAGTTCAAGGGCAGCCCCCCCCTGCTCACCACCTCGATGAAGTCGGTGGGGGAGGCGATGGCGATCGGCCGCTGCTTCGAGGAGTCGTTCCAGAAGGCCATGCGCTCGCTGGAAACGGGCCATGCCGGCTGGGGCTGTGACCGCCCCGATGGCGCCATCCCCGCAGGCGAGCTCGACCGGGCTCTGCGCACCGCCACGCCGGAGCGCATCTTCGCCGTGCGCGAGGCGATGGTGGCCGGCCGCACGGATGCCGACATCCATGCTCTCAGCGCCATCGACCCCTGGTTCCTGGCCAAGCTGCGGCGCATCCTCGCCGCCGAGCAGCGGCTGCTGCGGGGCCGGGTCCTGGCCGATCTGGATGCCTCCGCCCTGCTGGCACTCAAGCAGCTGGGCTTCTCCGATCGCCAGATCGCCTGGAGCACCGGCAGTGATGAGCTCAGCGTGCGCCGCCACCGCCAGGGGCTGGGGGTGCGGGCGGTGTTCAAGACGGTGGACACCTGCGCCGCCGAATTCGCCTCCCAGACGCCGTATCACTATTCAACGTACGAGCGGCCGCTGGAGCGCCTCAACGCCGCCGGGGAGCTGGAGCTGGTGCCCCCCGAAGACGAGGTGCAGCCCGAGAGCCGGCGCAAGGTGATGATCCTGGGCGGCGGGCCCAACCGCATCGGCCAGGGCATCGAGTTCGACTACTGCTGCTGCCACGCCTCCTTTTCCCTGCGCGACGCCGGCTTCGCCACGGTGATGGTGAACAGCAACCCGGAAACGGTGTCCACCGACTACGACACCAGCGACCGGCTCTACTTCGAGCCCCTCACCCTTGAGGACGTGCTCAACATCATCGAGGCCGAGAGGCCGGAGGGGGTGATCGTGCAGTTCGGCGGCCAGACCCCGCTGAAGCTGGCGATCCCCCTGCTGCGCTGGCTGGAGTCCCCTGAGGGCCAAGCCACCGGCACGCGCATCTGGGGCACCTCTCCCGAATCCATCGACACCGCCGAGGACCGGGAGCAGTTCGAGGCGATCCTGCGGCGGCTGGAGATCCGCCAGCCCCGCAACGGCCTGGCCCGCAGCGAGGCCGAAGCCCGGACGGTGGCTGAGCGGGTGGGCTACCCCGTGGTGGTGCGGCCCAGCTACGTGCTCGGCGGCCGGGCCATGGAGGTGGTGTATGGCGAGGCCGAGCTCAATCGCTACATGGCCGAGGCCGTGAACGTGGAGCCCGATCACCCGGTGCTGATCGATCAGTATCTGGAGAACGCCACCGAGGTGGACGTGGATGCCCTGGCTGATGCCACCGGCGCAGTGGTGATCGGCGGCCTGATGGAGCACATCGAGCCGGCCGGCATCCACTCCGGCGATTCGGCCTGCTGTCTGCCCAGCGTCAGCCTGGGCGATGGGGCCCTGGCCACGATCCGCCGATGGAGCACGGACCTGGCCCTGGCCCTTGAGGTGCGCGGCCTGATCAATCTGCAGTTCGCCGTGCAGCGCGGTGCCGACGGCGAGGAGCGGGTGTTCATCATTGAGGCCAACCCGCGCGCCTCGCGCACGGTGCCCTTTGTGGCCAAGGCCACTGGCGTGCCCCTGGCCAAGCTGGCCAGCCTGGTGATGGCCGGCCGCAGCCTGGCCGATCTTGGCCTCACCGAGGAGCCCCGGCCGCCCCTGCAGACGGTCAAGGAGGCGGTGCTGCCGTTCAAGCGCTTCCCCGGCTCCGACACCCTGCTGGGACCGGAGATGCGCAGCACCGGCGAGGTGATGGGCATCGCCGCCGGCTTCGGCATGGCCTTCGCCAAGGCCGAGCTGGCGGCCAACGAGGCCCTGCCCGCCACCGGCACCGTGTTTCTCTCCACCCACGACCGCGACAAGCCGGCCCTGGTGCCGGTGGCCCGCCGCCTGGCCGAGCAGGGCTTCTCCCTGATCGCCACCGGCGGCACCGCCGCCCTGCTCCAGGCCGAAGGCCTGGCCGTGGAGCCGATCCTCAAGGTGCACGAGGGCCGGCCCAACATCGAGGACGCGATCCGCTCCGGCCGCATCCAGCTGATCATCAACACACCCATCGGTCGCCAGGCCACCCATGACGACCGCTATCTGCGCCGTGCCGCCCTCGACTACGCCGTGCCCACGGTGACCACCCTGGCCGGCGCCCGGGCGGCGGTGGAGGCCATCACATCCCTGCAGAGCAACGCTCAGCTGCCGGTGCATGCCCTGCAGGACATCCACCCCGGCGGCGCTGGTTAGGGTTTGGGGCCTTCGCCGGAACCGCCTTGACCGCCACCCCAGCCAGCCCCGCCAGCCCCGCCGCCGGAGCTGCCGCCGCCAGCGCCACCGGTGCCGCGGCCCTGACCCCGACTCCACCTGCCCCTGGCAGCGACTGCCGCAAGGCTTTCCGAGCGGCCTACGAGAACCGCTACACCTGGGATCCCGGCTTCAGCGGCTACCGGGGCCGCTGCCTGTGGGAGCAGCTGGATGGGGTCGGTGAACCCTCCCGGTGCCTGCAGGGAACCTTTGTGGTGGGCGCCGACCTCAAGGCCGAGGTGGAGGGCATCGAGGATGGCGAGGTGCACAAGGCCGTGGCTTCCCAGCTCTGGGAGGTGGCGATTCACCGGGTGCGCCGCAGCTTCGAGCAGACCCACGGCGCGAACACCTTCACCGCCGGGGACACAGATGCCGTGGGCACCGAAGTGATCGTGGGTGGCAAGAACGCTGGTGACCGCTACCGCATCAAGGACGACGTGGTGACGATGGTGCACCGTCACATCCACGGCACGGTGGTGACGATCTTCACCGAGAGCGTCACCCACACCGGCGCCGGCTATCTCAGCCGCACCTACACCAGCCAGTACGCCGACCCCGCCAGCGGCGCCCCCCGTGGTGGCCTGAGCCGCTTCACCGATACTTTCGTGCCCCTCAGCGATGGCGGTCCCTGGGTGCTGAGCGAGCGGCTGGTGGAGACCGAGGCCTCCGGCGACATTGCTGCCAGCAGCCAGCGCTTCCGCTTCGAGGCCCTCGAGCCCCTCGGGTGAGGCTGGCGGCGCGACTTCAGGCTGGCGGCACGAGTTCAGGCTGGCGGCGCCGGCGCTGTCATGACACCATCGGCGCCAATCGGCGCAGCCTGCCTTGGACTTCCTTGATCGGATCAATGGGGTGGTGTGGGGTCCCCTCACCCTCTGGCTGATCGGCCTCACGGGCCTCTACCTGATGGTGGGCCTGCGCTTCATGCCCCTGCGCAAGCTGGGCTACGGCATGCGCCAGGCCATCGCCTCGATCCGCTCCAGCAAGGGTGAGGGGGACGTCACCGCCTTCGAGAGCCTCGCCACCGCCCTGGCGGCCACCATCGGCACCGGCAACGTGGCCGGCGTGGCCAGTGCGATCGCGGTGGGTGGACCGGGGGCGGTGTTCTGGATGTGGCTGATCGCCTTCGTAGGGCTGGCCACCAAGTACGCCGAATCGCTGCTGGCGGTGCACTACCGCGAGGTGGATGCCCTCGGCGAGCATGTAGGCGGGCCGATGTACTTCATCCGCAACGGCCTGGGCCCCCGCTGGGCCTGGCTGGGCACCCTGTTCGCCATCTTCGGCACCCTGGCCGGCTTCGGCATCGGCAATGGCGTGCAGGCCAACCAGCTGGCCCTGGCCCTGCGCACCTCCCTGGGAGTGCCCGAACTGCTCACCGGCCTGGTGATGGGCGCGATCGCCTTCGCCGTGCTGATCGGCGGCATCGAGCGCATCGGCAAGGTGTCGGAAGTGGTGGTGCCGGTGATGGCGGCGATCTACGTGGGCGGGGCGCTGATCATCCTGGCGATCCACCTGGGCGAGATCCCGGCGGCCTTCGGGGTGATCTTCTCCGACGCCTTCACCGGCCAGGCCGTGGCCGGCGGTGCGCTGGGCGTGGTGATCCGCCAGGGCATCGCCCGGGGGGTGTTCTCCAACGAGTCGGGCCTGGGCACCGCCCCCATTGCCCAGGCTGCCGCCCGGCCCGGCGATCCGGTGCTGCAGGGCAGCGTGGCCATGATCGGCACCTTCATCGACACGATCGTGATCTGCACCATGACCGCCCTGGTCATCGTGCTCAGCGGGCTCTATGGCAGCGGCGCCAACGGTGTTGACCTCACCATCAGCGCCTTCGACGCCGAACTGCCCGGCTCCGGCTGGCTGGTGACCTTCGCCACCGTGACCTTCACCGCCACAACGATTCTCGGCTGGGGCTACTACAGCGAGCGCTGCCTGGAGTTCCTGGCCGGCACCGGAGCGATCATGCCCTTCCGCCTGGTGTGGGTGGTGGTGGTGGTGGTGGGCGCCGTGGTGAGTGGCGGCATGATCTGGACGATCGCCGACATCCTCAACGGCCTGATGGCCATCCCCAACCTGGTGGGCCTGCTGCTGCTCTCCGGCACCGTGTTCCGGCTCACCCGCGCCTACACGTTCAAGGCAGGGGAGCGATCTGCTGCAGCTTCTCGTTGAGCTGCATCGCCATCGACTGCCGGCCCACCGCCAGCACCTTGAGGGTGTCCTCGTGCATGCGCAGCTGGGCGTCGGCCACCTGCATGCCCCGCACCAGCTCCTTCACCTCATCGGGCAGGGAGTTGAGGTCGTAGCGCTTGCCCTCGAAGGTGAGCACGGGCGGCTGCTGGGCGTTGCTGTCCACGGCGGGAGTCGGCAGGGCCCGCTCAGGATACGGATCCCCGCTCAGCGCCTCCGGGCGGCAGCTGGGGCAGCTCGAGGGCGGGCCGCTTGAACACGAACATCAGCAGCCGGCCCACCTGGGGGGCCTCCACCAGCTCCCAGTTCTCCCGCCCGAGGGCGTTGAGGAAGAACTGCAGCTGCTCGGCCGGGTGGCGGGGGCGCGCGTTGGCACCGCGGTATTGCTGGGGAAATTCCCGCTCCAGAAATTCCGGGCTGAGGGCACCGTCCAGGCGCCGGCTGTCGGCCTCCGGCGACGGCGGCTCGGGCGGCGAGTCGCTGCTCACATCGATGTGGATCACCCGGTATTCCCAGGCCATGGTTGTGGGGACCCCCTGCGGGATCAGGATTCGAGCTGAATGAACTGGCGCCGGCAGAGGTCGCGGTAGCGGCCGCCGTGGGCCATCAGCTGATTGTGACTGCCCTGCTCCACGATGCGACCGCCGGCGAGCACCACGATGCGGTCGGCCTGCTGCACCGTGGCCAGGCGGTGGGCGATCACCAGCACCGTGCGCCCGGCCATGGCCTGGTGCAGGCCCCGCTGCACCGCCTGCTCGGCCTCGGCATCGAGGGCACTGGTGGCCTCATCCAGCAGCAGCAGGGCCGGATCCCCCAGCACCGCCCGGGCGATCGCCAGGCGCTGCAGCTGGCCGCCGGAGAAGTTGCGGCCCCGCTCCTCCACCCGGCTGCCGTAGCCGTGGGGCAGGGCCTCGATGAAGCCGTCGGCATTGGCCAGCCTCGCCGCCCGCTGGATCTGCTCGCTTGAGGCGGGACGGCCGAAGGCGATCGCCTCGGCCACCGTGCCGGAGAACACCTGACTCTGCTGGGGCACCAGGGCCACGGCGCGGCGCAGCTCGGCGGCGCGCAGCCCGGCGAGGTCGCGGCCATCGAGCAGCACGCGGCCCTGCTGGGCCACGTTGAAGCGCAGCAGCAGGGAGAACAGGGTGCTCTTGCCCGCCCCCGATGGGCCCACCAGCGCCACCACCTGGCCGGGCTCCACCCGCAGATCGAGTTCGTGCAGCACCGGCTGGGTGGGGTTGTAGCCGAAGGCGATGGCCTCCAGAACCAGCTCGCCGCGCACCGCTCCCAGGGCTCCGGCGCCGGGATGGTCGGGCGGCTCCACCGGCTCCCGCTCGATCGCCAGCAGGCGCTGCAGGGAGGCCTGGCCCTGCTGGAGCTCGTTGAAGTTGGTGGTGAGATGGGCGATGGGATCGATCAGCATCAGCAGCGCCGCCACGTAGCTGCTGAAGCCCTGGGCATCGAGCTGACCGCCCTGGATCCGCCAGGCGCCGATCAGCAGCACGGTGAGGATGCCGCCGGCCTCGAGAAAGCCCACCACCGGATGCTGCAGGGCCAGCAGCCGCAGGGTGCGGTGGCGCGCCCGGCGGTGCTGCTCCACCTCGGTGTCGAAGCGCCGCTGCAGCCAGGCCTCGGCGGCGTAGGCCCGCACCAGGGGCAGGCCGGCGATCGCCTCGGCCAGCAGCCCGGCCAGTTCGCTCACCTGGCGCTGGCTGCGCTCGGCCGCCGCCATCACCCGCGCCCCGAAGGCGCTGACCAGCAGGGCCACCAGCGGCGCCAGCAGCAGCGTGGCCAGGGCCAGGGGCCAGTCGAGCCAGACCATGTAGCCCAGCACCGCCATCAGCTGCAGAGCGCTGGGGGTGGTGTCCTGGATCGTCTTGTAGATCACCTCTCCCACCCGGTCGGCGTCCTCGGTGAGGCGGTAGGTGAGATCACCCGCCGAGAGCTTGTCGAGGGAGGCGAACTCCAGCCGTTGCAGGCGGGCGAACAGTTGCTGGCGCAGGGTTCGGCTGACCCCCAGCGCGGGCCCGGCCAGCAGGGTGTCCTGGCCGAACTGGGCAGCCTTCTGCACCAGGAACACCAGCAGCGCCAGCAGGACCGCCTGCAGGGTGGTGCCCAGATCGCCGGCGCCGATGGCCGGGATCAGCCGGCCCGCCAGGGCCGCCAGCAGGGGCCAGCAGAGTACGTAGATCACGATGCACACCCCACCGGCGGCGAGCCGGCGCCGGTGGGGCCGCATCAGGGGCCACAGCCTGCGCACGCTGTCCTGCAGGCTGTGGCGGGCTGCTGCCAGGGGAGGTGCGAGCATCGCGGCACGCTAAGGGTCGTGGGGTTTGGCGCCCGGTGAAGCTCGATCAGTTCCTCAAGTTCCACGGCCTGGTGGCCACCGGCGGAGAGGCCAAGCTGCGCATCCAGCGGGGCGACGTGCGGGTGAACGGAACCATCGAGGTGCGGCGCGGCCGGCAGCTGGCCCCGGGCGATGTGGTGCTCCTCGATGGCAGCGAACTGGTGTTCAGCGGACTGGATGGCGGCTGAGAGGCGGCCCGGCGTGCAGCTGACCGGTGGCCCATTAGCGTTTGGCCGTGGTGATCAGCAAGCTCATGGTGCGCAAGGCCGTCATTGCAGGAAACTGGAAGATGCACATGACCTGCGCCGAGACGCGGGCCTTTGCTGCCACCTTCCGCCCGCTGATCGCCGAGCTTCCCGATGACCGCGAGGTGGTGATCGCACCTCCGTTCACGGCCATCCCCACCCTCAGCCGCCACCTGGCCGGCACTGGTGTGGCCATTGCCGCCCAGAACGTGCACTGGGACGAGAAGGGGGCCTACACCGGCATGATCTCGGCGGCGATGCTTGTGGAGCATGGCGTCAGCCACGCGATCGTGGGCCACAGCGAGCCGCGCAAGTATTTCTGTGAGAGCGACGAGCAGATCAACCTGCGCGCCCGCACGGCCCAGCGCCATGGCCTGGTGCCGATCCTGTGCGTGGGCGAGAGCCTCGATCAGCGCGAGGCGGGTGAAACCGAGCGGGTGATTCACCGCCAGATCGAGCAGGGCCTCGAGGATGTGGATCCCAGCCGCCTGATCGTGGCCTACGAGCCGATCTGGGCCATCGGCACCGGCAAGACCTGTCCGGCCCAGGAGGCCAACCGCATCTGCGGCCTGATCCGTGGCTGGGTGGGCAACACGGAGGTGACCGTGCAGTACGGCGGCTCGGTGAACCCGGCCACGATCGACGACCTGATGGCCCAGAGCGACATCGACGGCGTGCTGGTGGGCGGCGCCTCGCTGGACGCCGAGAGCTTTGCCCGCATCGCCAACTACCAGGTGCCGGCGCGGGTGTGAGCGGGCCGCTGCGCGGCGACGCCGGCTTCTGCTGGGGTCAGCGCCCCCTGGTGATGGGGGTGATCAACCTCACCCCCGATTCCTTCAGCGATGGGGGCCGCATCGCCGGCATCGAACAGGCCCTGCGCGCCGCGGCCCGGATGGTGGTCCAGGGGGCCGATGTGCTCGATCTCGGCGGCCAGAGCACCCGCCCCGGTGCCGAGGAGGTGGGCCCTGCGCGGGAGCTGGAGCGGCTGCTGCCCGCCCTGGAGGCGATCCGGGCCGCCCAGCCTGCGATCACCCTCTCGGTGGACACCTTTCATGCCTCGGTGGCCGAGGCGGCCCTGACCTCCGGGGCCGACTGGATCAACGATGTGCGCGGTGTCAACGGCCGCGATCCGGCGATGCTGCCGCTGATCGCCCGCTGCGGCTGCCCCTATGTGCTGATGCACAGCCGCGGCGACAGCCGCTCCATGGACGGGCTGGCTGTGTACGGGGATGTGGTGGCCGAGGTGCGCCGGGAGCTGGAGGCGGCCACCGACGAGGCCCTGGCGGCGGGTGTGCGCGCCGAGCAGATCGTGTGGGATCCCGGCCTGGGCTTCGCCAAGACGACCGACCAGAACCTGGAGCTGCTGCGGCGCTTGCCCGAACTCGGCGGGAACGGTCCCGGCCTGACTCCGAAACTCCGCCCCCTGCTGGTGGGCCCGTCGCGCAAGCGCTTCATCGGTGCGGTGCTCGAGGAGCCCCGGCCGCGGGCGCGCCTGTGGGGCTCCGCCGCCGTGTGTGCCCTGGCGGTGGCCCGCGGCGCGGCGGTGCTGCGGGTGCACGATGTGGGCCCGATCGCCCAGGTGGTGCGCATGGCGGCAGCGGTGGCTGGTGAGCTGCCGGTCACGGCGCCTCACCCCTGAGCCGCGCACGCGCCGACACCCGCGCCTCCGGGTCCACCCCGGCGAAGGTGGGCGGGATCCAGACGCGCACCACCAGCAGCAGGGCGGCAGTGGCCAGGAACAGACACACCGCCAGCATCTGGCGCCAGTCGGTCTCGAGCACGCCGCTGACGATCACCTCGCGCAGAACCGACACGATGGCCACCTCCACCGACACTCCGATTGAGACTCGCTGTTCCTGCAGGTAGATGATCATCAGGCGGAACAGTTCCACCAGGATCAGGATGAAGAGAATGTCCGAGGTGATGGCGTGGAACTGTGGCTTGCTGGTGAGGAGTGAGGAGAAGATCGAGCGGATCTGCAGCACCATCACGCAGAACAGTCCCAGGCACAGGGACACGGCGATGAGGTCCTGCACCGCCTCCAGCGACTGCACGATCTGCAGCCGCCGGAACTGCTGATGCCAGGGCACAGGGCGATTGCTCCCTGCCTGCGGGTCCGGTGGGGCACCGTTCCCGGACTGGTTCGAGGGGGCTCGTCCGGTGGCAGACGCGGCGCTGTCAGCGGTGGGTTCCAGGGATTGGACAGCCATGGAAGGGTCGTTGGTGGCGCAACGATAGGGAAGCGCTACTTATCAGTCAATTGCTTAGACATAAGACTGGCTCATGCTATTCATCGCCTGGTGCCGGCGGAGGCGGCTGATCGCGAGACCCGGTCCGTGAATCGTCAGTGGCGACCCTGTGCGGTTGGATCGCAGCGATGCCTTCTGCTGCCGTCGCCCCCACCGTTCTCCGTGATCCGCCGCGTCCGCCGGCGTCAGACTGAGTTGTTGTCCGAGGGGTGAAGGGTTGGAGGACCTGCAGTTGCTGGTCGACCTGCACAGGCAGGGCCATCGTCAGGGACCTGGCGGCGATGCCGAGACGGACATGGCGCTTCAGCTGGCCAGGGTCAATCGGGCGGCCCCCCTGAAGGTTGCCGACATCGGCTGCGGCACGGGAGCGTCCACGCTTGTGCTGGCCCGTCGCCTGAATGCCCGGATCACGGCGGTGGATGTGCTGCCCGGGTTTCTGAAGGTGCTTCGGGAACGGGCGGAATCGATGGGCGTGGCTGAGCGGATCACGACCCTCGCCTGCTCCATGGACAGCCTGCCGTTTGCCGACGGCGACTTCGACATCCTCTGGTCCGAGGGTGCGATCTACAACATCGGCTTCGCTCAGGGCGTCGCGGCCTGGCGGCGATTCCTGAAGCCCGCCGGGCTGCTGGTGGCGTCGGAGATCACCTGGCTCACCGACTCCAGGCCCGAGGAACTGGAGCGGTACTGGCAGGCTGAATACCCGGAGATCGATGTGGCTTCCGCCAAGATCAGAATTCTCGAACGGCATGGTTATTCGCCGATTGGCTATTTTGTGTTGCCCGAACGCTGCTGGCTGGAGGAGTACTATCGGCCTCTGCAGAGCAGGATGGCGGCCTTTTGCGGCTGCAATGACGACACTGAAGCTGTGCGCGCCATCGTGAATGCGGAGCAGCGCGAGATCGCGTTGTATGAGCAGTACAACGTCTTCTATGGCTATGGCTTCTACATCGCCAGAAAGGTCGCCGGGTGACCGTCCGACGTCACAACCACCGCTCAGATGAACCGCCGCCGTAATCTGTCTCAGCCCTTCAGGAACTCCAGGATCAATCCGTAGAACTCCTCAGGGCGTTCGCTGAAGACTCCAAGGCCGCTGTCGGGGATCACGCTGAGCTAGAGCCCCGGGATCTCGCGGCAGAGGTATTCAGAGCCTGTCATCGGGGTGAGCAGATCGTGCTCCGCACCGATGATCCGCGAAAGGCAATGGATCTGCTTCAGCAGTGCTCGCGTGTCGAAGACGCGCAGGGCCTCGGTCTAGGCGATAGAGCCTTGTTCGGTCATTGGGTAGGGGTGGTTGAAAACCGATCTGATGTAATCCTCTACGCGCTCCTTGTCCTCGAGGAAGGGCTTGTCGAACAACGCCGGCAGATCGTTCCTGGCCCTCACTTCGATCGGCACATCACAGCCGTAGAGGGCAATCTGCTGGCTTGTCGCCAGTTACGAGATCGCGGAGAACGTTGGCTCGCTGCAGGCGATCACCAGCCGTTCAACAAAATCGGGAGCCGGGGCTGCAAGGATCTGGGCAATGTGTCCACCCATGGAGTGACCCACGAGATGGGCGTTGTGGATGCCGAGCTTCGCGCACAGCTCGAGCCTGTCCCCGGCCAGCATCTCCAGTCGATCGGGTCCC
>JAWOBH010000283.1:0-5378 GCA_046498125.1 Prochlorococcaceae cyanobacterium
GGTGACGCCGCTGGCGATCGGCGATCTGATCCTGGTGGAGGTGATGCAGGGCTTCCGCAGCGAGAAGGACGTGGCCACCGCCCGTCAGCTGTTCCGATTCCTGGCGCTGCTGAAGCCCTGCATCACCTCCACCAGGATCAGATCGCCGATCGCCAGCGGCGTCACCCCGAGCAGCCCATCGAGCCGCTCCACCTCCGGCGTGCTCAAGCCATTGAAGAGGTCGATCCACACCGAGGAGTCGACAATGATCACGGCGCTTCCTCCGCCGCCTGGCCATCGAGATGCGGGGCGTCAAGACGCTCAGCGTCCAGATGACCGTCCCAGTGCAGCCGGCCGCGGAAGGCGCGGATCTCACCCTGTTGCTGGAGCCGCACCAGGGTGCGCAGCCCCAGTTCAACGGCCTGGCGGCTGCTGCGGGCACCGCTGGGCTGCATCGCCTGCTTCATCAGGGCGTCGTCGATGACGATGGTGGTGCGCACGGCCAGGGCCCGGGTGCGAGGTTTTCAGGCTATCGGGGCAGATCCGCAGGCTTGCCGCCATGGGGGCTGCCATTTCTATGGACTGTCAATCCCCCCAGCTCACCTACGTGATCGGCCGTGACCAATCTGTAGAGCCGATCACCACATCGAATCAGCTTCTCCTCCTGGAGGCCATGTCGTGGCATCGATGCCCGTTGAAGCCCCAACCATGCCATCGCCTTGCTGAAGACCTGGGCGGTCCATGACATCGAAGTCATCGAGGTGAGGGCCGTCGTGCTGGCCGTTTCAGAGCAACCTGACCAACCGTTGAGGATCGAGGTGATCGACGGGCTGAACCCCGTAGAGGAGTGAACCACTCGCCTCGCGCGCAGGTGATCCCTGATGGACTCCGGGGGATTCTTCCCGCTGGGGCTGCTCGGCTGGAGGTGCTGGGTGCTCTCCGCCAGCTGGGAACCGCAGCCCGGCGGCTGGTTCGGCGCCGAGCCGATCAGCCTGAACATCAGCCGGTTGAAGGACTCTGTCCAATCCCTGCGTCAGCGCCGCGTCGACTGAGGCAGGGGCCGACCGTTGTATCCCTGGCCATGCCAGAGCTGGTAGCGGTTGATCACCTCCCCATCCACGATCACCTCGAGGGGTGGATATCGGCTGAGCCGCTCGAAATAGGGAGCGAGCTCCCGGGCATCAGTTTGAGGTCCCAGCACGATGAGCGCATCCTGACCAATGCGTGAGGGCAAATCCTGCCGTGCCCAGAGGTCGTATTGATTCATGCGACGGCCGCCCAGGGCAATGGTGGTGACACTGCCTGGGGGCCGCCTGAGCCCGTGGGCCAGTGCAGAGGCGGTGGTGTAACGGTCGCTGAGCAGCAGTGGTGATGTCTGCAGCAGATCGGGATGCTGGCGTTGCAGGTTCCGCGCCAGAGCACTCCAGCCCACCAGACGCCTGGTGGGGAGCTGGCGGTGGCTGAGCCCGAACCGCACGCCAAAGAAGGGCAGGTGAATGATCACCAGTGCCAACAGATTCAGGCCGGTGCCGATCAACAGCAGCCTGCGTGCCGCCGGCAGTCGGCTTGCCATCGGCCAGGCCTCGATGAGCAGGAACACGCCGATCAACCCCGCTGGAACGGGCCAGTTGGCGTACACCGCGCGCCGCAGCGACACCAGCAGACAAACCCCCAGCAGCAGCGCCGCCAGGAAGGCCAGAACCACCGGGAACGGATCACGTCGCCGCCAGGCCAGGGGAAGGACCAGGCCGGCGGCGACGAACAGCAGCGGATAGGTGAACGGGCCGAACAGCAGAAGCTGGCCCCCCAGCATCTCGAGGGGACCGAGCAGCAGCTGGGGAGGCTCGATGGCTCCGCGGGCGCTGAGGTGAGAGAGGTTGTGAGCCAGGTTGACCCAGCCGTGCTGTGCGTTCCACAGCAGCAGTGGCACCAGTCCCACGCAGGCCAGCAGCTGGGCGAACCAGAACCCCTTGCTGCGCAGCAGGGGACGGCAGAAGGGCACAGTGATTGCCGCGAGCACCAGCCCCAGGGGCAGCACCAGGGTGGTGTATTTGGTCATGACTCCAAGGCTGCAGGCCAGCCCGAAGAGACACCAACCAGCAAACGAATGGCGCCGAAGGGCGGCTTCCAGTGCGATCAGGGCCAGGGCCCAGCACACCAGCACCGGAGTGTCGGTGGTCATCGCCACCCCCAGGGCCGCGATCATCGGCATCAGCTGGACCACAGCGGTGATGGTCAGGGCCGGCCAGGGGCCCAGGCGCCGGCGCGCATGCAGATAGATGAGCAGCGGCAACAGCCCGCCCAACACCACGGCCGGCAGCCGGATGCCGAGCTGGCCATCCCCGAAGACGCGGGTCGAGCCCGCAATCAGCAGGGCCACCACCGGGCCTTTGCTGTAGTACGCGAGGTCAAGCCGGCGGGACCAGTCCCAGTAGTGCATCTCATCGGCCGCCAGATCCAGCTGGTTGAACAGCAGAAACAGCACCCGCAGCAGCCCGACCACGAGCAGCAGGGCCAGCAGCAGCAGGTCGGCAGCCGGCAACGACCGATCCCTCAGGGGTCTCCGGGTCATGGGGATCATCGCCTGGCGGAACCTTGCAGGCAGCTCCCTCAAGCGTCAATCGCCGCCCTGCCGTGAGGGCGACATCGCGATGACGCGCAGCTGACATGGCCGTGCCGGCAAGGCCCGGCAGATTGCAGCCGATTCGACTCCCTGCAGTGGACTGCCCTCTCCGTAGCCGAACCCGCCGGCTGTGGTTGGCGTTCATCGCGCTGGTGGCCGTGCTGGTGGTGGCGCTGGATCGGCCGCTGCTGCAGCTGTTGATCTGGCCCGGGAAACCACCCAAGAGCGACCTGCTGCTGCTTCTGAGGGTGTGGGGCAGCCTCTGGCTGTGGCTGGGGATCGCCCTCAACGCAGGGATCCTGGAATGGCGCCGCGTCAGACGTGGACTGGCCTCGACAGTGGATCGGGTGGGTGTCCTGCTGCTGTCCCCGCTGCTGGGCGGCCTGCTGGCGGAAGGTCTCAAGCTGCTGGTACGCCGGGAACGGCCGTCCGGCCTGGATGCCTATCTGTTCCGTTCATGGCTGGAGCGCCCATGGAGCACCAGCGGCCTGGGACTGCCGAGTTCCCATGCGGCCGTGGCGTTCGGCGGAAGTGCGGCCCTGGGTCTGGTGTATCCAGAGTTGCGCTGGCCAGCGGCACTGATGGCCCTGGGCTGCGGTTTCACCCGCGTAGCCAGCGGCGCCCACTACCCGACCGATGTGCTCGTCGCGGCGGTGGTGGGAGTGGCGGCCGCCCAGCTGGTCAGCCAACGCCTGGTTCCCCAGCTCACCCGGCGGCTCGGGAGCTGGCTGAATTCACTGCCAGCTACCGAGCTCTGACGCGGGCCGCCAACGCAGCAGCGCTCAGGGTGGCGAGGGCGGCGGTCCGATCGGCCACACAGAACTGGGGGCCGAGACGCACGCAGCGGGTCTGATCTTCCTGGCGCACCAAGGCCAGCGGCGGGAGCAGCTTCACCTGGGAGCCCACCAGATCCTTTTCCAGCCGCAGCTTTTCGGTGGCAGGGGGGGTGCAACCAGCCAGTCAAACCGACAGGTGAGGCGCGAAGACACCGCGCGCGCGAGGAACGGGTCAGGCAACAGGCGGGTCAGGCCCGTGCTGGTGGGGTCCCGGAATCACCAATGGCAACAGGAGGTGCGAGCGCAGCCCGGACGGGGTGCCCGCAGCACCACAGCCGTGATGGGTGATGCCTTCTTCCCTCTTCTCTGACCCCCTCGGCGCCGACAACGGTGCCTCCCTCTCCCAGCTGCAGTACCCACAGGGCCCTGCTTCTCTATCTGGCCGGTTCAGCCTCAGCACCAGCAGCAGCCCAACCAGGGCCCGGCTGGATCGACCCGGCCGGCGGCGACAACTCCAATCCCCCAGCCTCGACGAACCCCGGCAGTGGCGACGGCGAGACCGACGACCCGCCTGCAGGCACTGCTCCGCCTGCAGGACGCCGAACGCAAGAGGGAGGAGTTCGAACGTGAGGTGGCCGACCGCGAGCGCCAGCTCAATGAGGCCAACCTGCGCCGGGTGCGCAGCGTCGAGAAAGAACGGGATGAGGCCCGCACCCAGGTGCTGAACCTGCGCAAGGAACGGCTGATGGAGCGTTTGTTCTCGGAAGCGGAAGGCCGCGTTGGCGGCGATGAGCGGGGCACATTCTTTGACGCCTTCGTGACGCTCTGTGGCGGCCACTTCCAGCTGGGCGACGTGGACGGCCGCGAGCGGCTGCTGCCGGTTGACGGCAAGGGCCAGCCCCTCACCGCTGACGGGGTGGCGCTCAGCGATGGCGACTACATGGTGGAGCTGCGCCGCCACCCGGTGTAGAGCGTCCTGTTCCAGCAGCGCAGCGGCCTCTATACCGCTGCTGTGCCGGAGAGCGGTCACGAGCACAGGGGAGACGTGAACCTGCAGACGCTGAGCACCGCCGAGCTCTACCTCGAGCCGGTGAAGGGCACGACCCCGAGGGCCGCCGCACCGCGGCGCTGATCCAGATGGCCTGGTATCTGGTGTTCTGGCGCCACCGCTCCACCGCCACGGTGGTGCCGGCCGCCAGCGCCAGGCAGGCCCGCTCCCGCGCCCAGCGCAAGCAGAAGCGGGGCTATGGGGTGATCGTGGCCGCTCGGCACGCCAATCCCCAGGACAGCCAGCTCATTCGCCGTGGTGTCTGGGTGCGGCGGCGCCGCGATGGATCCAGCCCCCAGTTCGGCAGTGCTCGATCCAGGGCCCGGGCCCGGCGGCAGCGCAGCCGTTATCGGCGGTGGCTGGGTGCCCGTGGCTGACCCAGCGATCTCGTTCTGGAGACGGATGATGAGCGAGATGTCAACATCGCCTCTCTGTACTCTGAGCGTGGCGATATCCTCGTCGATTCGGATGGCGACATTCTGGACGGGGTTTCGCACGACTTGCTCAAGGTACTCGGCGACACCCTCGTCCTCACGGCCCAGGGACAGATCGGCGACCTGGCGAGCGGCGATCACCTGGAGGTCGAAGCCCGCGAGGGGGTTCAGGCCGAGGACGAAGGCGACATCGCCCTGGATGCCCCGGATGGTGACCTGCGTATCGATCGAATCACCACGCCCGGTGACGCCTGGTTGAGCGCGTTGAGCTCGGTGCTGAGCACCAACACCACGGAAGCGTCCCTCGCGATCAACGTGGATAGCGATGATTTGCGCCTTGAGACTACCGTGGGTGGCATTGGCTCCGTCGATCAGGACCTGATCACCCAGACGTCGGGTCGAGTGGATATCGACAGCAATGGCTCGCTCTACCTGACCGAGACCAGTGACTCGCTGGGGCTGGGTGTGGTAGCCGCCGGGGGACGTTCCGGTAGTGATCAGGCCTTGGCCTTCATCAC
>JAWOBH010000039.1:0-3239 GCA_046498125.1 Prochlorococcaceae cyanobacterium
GTGAAGGCCAGGAAGCTGGGGGCATGCCTGAGCAGGCCGCCGATGTACCAGCGCGCGGTCTGGGAGAGATTGGCATAGGTGCCCTCCCCGAAGAACAGGGGCTGGCCGCCCTTCCAGAGGCTCTGGTGCACGTGCATGCCGCTGCCGTTGTCGGCGAACACGGGCTTGGGCATGAACGTGGCCGTCTTGCCGTATTTCCGGGCGACGTTACGCACCACATACTTGTAGATCATCACGTTGTCCGCCGCGGTGATGAGCTCCGAGAATTTCATGCCCAGCTCATGCTGGGCCGTGGCCACCTCGTGGTGATGCTTCTCGATCGGCACCCCAAGGGCGGCCATGGTAAGAATCATCTCGGTGCGCATGTCCTGGAGGGTATCATTCGGACTCACCGGGAAATAGCCTTCCTTGAGCTGGATCTTGTAGGCCAGGTTGCCGCCTTCCTCCAGTCTGGACGTGTTCCAGGGGGCTTCAATCGAATCGACGCTGTAGAAGCTGGTGCCGCTGCCGGAGCTGTAGCGCACGTCGTCGAAGACGAAGAACTCCGGCTCCGGACCGAAGAAGGCGGTGTCGGCGATTCCAGTGCCGTCCAGGTATTCCAGGGCCTTGCGGGCCAGGGCTCGGGGGCAGCGGGCGTAGGGCTGGCCGCTGCGGGGCTCCTGAATCGAGCAGATGAGGCTGAGAGTTTTGTGGCTGTAGAAGGGATCGATCCAGGCCGTTGGCGGATCGGGCACCATCGCCATGTCCGATTCGTTGATCGCCTTCCAGCCTCGGATCGAGGAGCCGTCAAAGGCCACGCCGCTGCTGAAGGCCTCCTCGTCCACAAGCTCCTTGCTCACCGTGAGGTGTTGCCACTTGCCGTGAAGGTCCACGAACTTCAGGTCGATCAGCTCGATGCCCTCCTCCTGGATCCGGCGGAGGACGTCTTGGGCTGTGGTGGCCATGGCAGTGAGCAGGGGATAGACCGCAGCGGCGGCGCGCAGGCGGGACGGTACGGACCGCCATCGGCCGGTTGTGTAGCCCTCGACACCAATTGCCCTGGCGGCCCTGGTGGCCGGTTCCGTAACCGTTTCTGTCAGATCCGCCAGAAGCCCGATCAGCTCAGGGGTTTGGGCGTTTTCGAGTGCTAGCTTCCGGGCCGGGACCATGCGATCCAAACCAGCCATGCGGGATGCCATCACCGGTCTGATCGGGAGCTACGACCAGCTGGGGCGTTACTTCGACCGCGAGGCCATCGACCGCATCAACACTTATCTGTCCCAGTCAGCCCTGCGGCTGGCGGCGGTGGAGCTGATCAACCGGGAGGCGGCCGCGATTGTGCGCGAGGCCTCCCAGCGCCTGTGGCTTGAGGATCCCGAGCTGATCCTGCCCGGCGGCAACGCCTACACCACCCGGCGGCTGTCGGCCTGCCTGCGGGACATGGACTATTTCCTGCGCTACGCCAGCTATGCCCTGATTGCCGGCGACCCCACGATCCTCAACGAACGGGTGTTGAACGGCCTGGACGACACCTACAAGAGCCTGGGGGTTCCCACGGGGCCCACCGTGCGCAGCATCGCCCTGATGGCGGATGTGGTGTGCGAGCTGCTGGAGGGCGGCGGACTCGCTGATGGGCCTGATCTGGCCACGGTGGTGCGTGCCCCCTTCGAGCACCTCTGCCGGGGGCTGGCCTCCTCCAACGTCCGCGCCCGCTGACCCCCTCCAGGCCCTTTGCAGCTGACTTCAGTTCAGCTGCGTAGGCTCGTCCGTTCCGCTCCCACCACTCCGTTTCCTTGTCCGCGCTGCCTCCCGTCAACACCGCCCACCGGATTCAGCTCGATCCGATCGCCACTCCCGATCGCCTGCTGCTGGGTCCGGGTCCCTCCAACGCCCACCCGCAGGTGTTGCAGGCCCTGGCCCGCACCCCGATCGGCCACCTCGACCCCCTCTATGTGGAGTTGATGGGAGAGGTGCAGGAGCTGCTCCGCTACGCCTGGCAGACCGACAACCGCCTCACCCTGCCCATGAGCGGCACAGGCAGTGCCGCCATGGAGGCCACCCTGGCCAACACCATCGAGCCGGGCGACAAGGTGTTGGTGGCGGTGAAGGGCTACTTTGGCCTGCGGCTGGTGGACATGGCCCAGCGCTACCGGGCGGAGGTGGTGACGATCGAGCGGCCCTGGGGCGAGGCCTTCAGCCTGGACGAGATCGAAGCGGCCCTGGAGCGCCACAGGCCGGCGATCCTGGCGATTGTCCATGCTGAAACGTCCACCGGCATTCGCCAGCCCATGGAGGGCATCGGCGAGCTCTGCCGACGCCACAACTGCCTGCTGCTGCTCGACACGGTGACCTCCCTGGGGGCCGTGCCCCTCCACCTCGACCACTGGAAGGTGGATCTGGCCTACAGCTGCAGCCAGAAGGGTCTGAGCTGCCCCCCCGGCCTGGGACCCTTCACCATGGGCCCGCGGGCGGAAGCCAAGATGGAGGCCCGCAGCGGCAAAGTGCCCAACTGGTATCTGGACGTCACCCTGCTCAACCGTTACTGGGGCAGCGACCGCGTGTACCACCACACCGCGCCGGTGAACATGAATTTCGGCATGCGCGAGGCCCTGCGCCTGCTGGCCGACGAGGGGCTGGAGCAGGCCTGGGAGCGCCACCAGCGCAACGCCGAGCGGCTGTGGGCCGGCCTGGAGGCGCTGGGGCTGGAGCTGCACGCCCCCCGGGCGCTGCGCTTGCCCACCCTCACCACCGTGCGCATCCCCGAGGGGGTGGACGGCAAGGCCTTCAGCCTGCACCTGCTCAACCGCCACGGGATTGAGGTGGGCGGCGGCCTTGGCAGCCTGGCCGGCAAGGTGTGGCGCATCGGCCTGATGGGCTACAACAGCCGCAGTGAGAACGTCGACCGGTTGCTCAACCTGTTCGAGAGCGAACTGCCGGCCTTCCGCTCAGGGGCTGTCGCCTCCACCGCGGTCGCCGTCTGAGCCAGCTGCCAACGCTTGAGCCGTTGCAGTCCGCCGCCGCCGGCGAAACCAGGTCTCCAGTTGCTGCCGGGCCCCATCGGCTCCCACGCCGCCGATCACGCGCATGGCGTGATGGGCGCTGGGGTCGCGGGCCAGGTTGAGGCAGCCGCCCAGGGCACCGCGCTTGGGATCGGCGGCCGCGAACACCACGGTGCCCACCCGCGCCTGCACCGCCGCACCGGCACACATCGGGCAGGGCTCCAGGGTCACCAGCAGGGTGCAGCGGTTCAGGCGCCAGTC
>JAWOBH010000056.1:0-4259 GCA_046498125.1 Prochlorococcaceae cyanobacterium
TGTCGGTGGCGGCTGCCGGGCGACCGGGCCAGGTTTTGTTTTGGGCGGCCCGTCAAGCAGGAGCCCCTGCTGGGATACCTTCTGGCGTGGGCGCCTGGCGACTGCAGCCAACCCGGCTCCTGGTGTGGCTGTGCCGCCCCAGTCCATACCCGCCACCGCTATCGCCGGCCGACTTCCCCAGCCAGCCCAAGGATGTGTACACATTTGACAGGAGAAAGGCGTGGCGACCCGTATTGGGATCCGTGAACTCAGGGCCAGGCTGGCCTCCCATCTGGAATCGTCCACGCCGATTGAGGTGACCCGCCATGGCCGCACCGTTGGCCTCTACGTGCCCTTGCCCCAGCATGGCAACCTGAGTGATCGGGAGAAAGTGTTGGAGGCTGGCCGGCTGATGCAGGCGGAACTGGAGCGTCTCGGTCTCAGCGAAGACGAGCTCAGTGCCGACTTCAAGGCCTGGCGGAAGGGTCGCCGTGAGCAGCCAACGGCCTGAGGGTGGAGCGCAAGCGGCTGGTCCTGGACGCGAACATCCTCATTCGCTGAAGCCAACGTGACCGAGGCGGCCGCCTACGTGACTGATCTCGCCAGGAAGAAAGGACTCGATGCAGAGGTGTGCGCCGAGGCTTTGGTCAGCCTGCTGTTGATCGTCCAGGTTGTGGAAAACAGCGTGCTGGGGTCGGCCAAGGAGGAGGCCTTGGCGAGGATCCGCGACAAGGATGACTGGCCTGCCCTGGCGCTGGCGTTGCAATTGGAATGCGCCATCTGGACGGAGGATCAGGACTTCTTCGGCACCGGCATCGCAACCTGGACCACCAGCACGGTGGAGCGCTATCTCAGCGGGTGAACTCATCGGCCTTTGATTCCACAAGCCACCTCCTCGTCGCGCTGCATGCGGAAGGCATCGAGGCGCATCCGGCAGAGCTGCAGCAGCTCGTCGCACTCGGCATCGCTCAGCTCTTCGCCTCCGATCAGGCTGTCGTGGCCATCGCCATAGGCGGTGATGCCGTTGAAGGTGAACCCGGCCCACCATGCGCTTCCCAGGATCCGCCGGGCCACGTCCTGCGCCGGGGCCGGGCTGGCTGTTGCTTGGCAGATCCATGGCCGAGCAGTTCCATGAGCATCAGGGGCTGGTACACGTGGCTCATGCGCATGCGTTCGGCGATGTATTCGCGCAGGCGCTGGTAGGTGGCGGAGGGGGGCGGAGGCATGGGGGCATGCTGGCGGGTGTGACGGGGGGCGGCACTTGGAGAGAGAACAGCCGTGCCGGACTGCCTACGATGGAAGATCACCTTGACGCTGTGGGCATGACCCCCCAGGCTCCCCCCAGCCTTGATGAGCTGCGGCGTCTCGCGCCAAAGCTTCAGTCCTTGGCGTCTGCCCATGGAGCCCGTGAGCTGCGCATCTTCGGTTCTGTGGCCCGCGGTGGTGCTCAGCTGGACAGTGATCTCGACCTGCTGGTTGATTTCCCGGCAAGTCCAAGTCTTGAACAGTTCATGGACCTCAAGCTCGCGCTTGAAGACCTCCTCAACGTCCGCGTCGATCTGGTGACCCGTAACGGCCTGCGTGCTGAGCTGCGCGACCGAATCGAACGCGAGGCGATTTCCCTTGCCTGAGGAGAGTGGCGCGCGGAATTGGACGCTGTTTCTCAAGGATATGCAGCGCTGCTGCGCCAAAGTGATTCGCTACACCGAAGGAATGGATCAGCCGCAGTTCCTTGCTGACGAGCTGATCGTCGATGCGGTTCTCCGCAACCTGGAACTCCTGGGCGAGGCAGCCAAACAGATCCCGCCCGACGTGCGACTGCGTCACCCGACCGTCCCGTGGCGGCGCATTGCTGGCCTCCGTGATGTTCTTGCCCATGCCTATTTTGGCCTGGAGGTGAAAACTATCTGGCAGACCGTCAGTTTCAGCATTCCGGCACTGGCTGAGCAGCTCTCTGCAGTGGCGATGATCGAGTTGCATGATCAGGACTAATCGCGAACCGGTCGATGTTCACCAATGAACCCATTGCCGGCGCCGCAGCACTCGCAGCGGCCACGGGCGCATCAGTGAACCCGATACTTCATATGGCCGCTGATCGGCGTGATCGCGGAACGCATCGAGGCGCTGGCGGCAGAGATCCAGCAGCCGGTCGCGCTCGGCGTTGCTCAGCTCGTCGCCGCCCACCAGGGCGTAGCTGCCCTTCTCGCAGCGGGTGATGCCGTTGAAGGTGAGCACCTTGCCCACCATGCGGGGTGTGACGGGGGTGGCACTTGTGGAGGGGGAAGCCCTGCCTCGATGCAATGCGCTTGATTGTCCCGTCAGCCAGGCCGATGGCGCTAATGTGTGGACACCTCACCACGAGGTCACACATGGCCACCAATCTGGCACTCGATCAGGACCTGCTCGATCATGCGTTCCGTTTGAGCGGTGAGCCCACCAAGAAGGCCGCCGTGACCCGCGCACTCCAGGAGTTCATCGCGCGCCGGGAGCAACGCCAGGTTGCCGAGCTCTTCGGCAAGCTCGAGTGGGACCCCGGCTACGATTACAAGTCCGAACGGGAACGCCAGCGGTGAGCCTGCTGGTGGACACCTCGGTCTGGTCGCTGGCTTTTCGCCGTGATGGCCAGCAAGGCGCACCTGAGGTCAGCGCCCTCCGTGCCGCTCTCCAGGGGGCCGCGCAGGTCTTCACCACGGGATTGGTGCTCCAGGAAGTGCTGCAGGGTTTCGCTGGCCCCAAAAATCGAGACCAGCTCGTGGAGCGCCTCTCCGTCCTTGCCTTTCTCCAGCCCGACAAGCAGGACCACATTGCAGCAGCGGACATCCGTAATGCCTGCCGCCGCCGGGGTGCCCAGATCGGCACCATCGATGCCCTGCTCATCCAGCTCTGCCAGCGCTACGACCTGACACTGCTGACAACAGATCACGACTTTCATGCGGCCTCTCAGCATGTGGAAATCCGCTTATGGACCCAGTCGTGAGGGATCTGCGGCCGGCATCGCAGCGGAAGCAGAAGGCCTGCAGGTCGCTCTGGTCGACGGAACCGCCGTGGTTCCACCGCTTCGTGGAAGCCCCCGCCGTCAGGAAAGTTGTCGCCCTGCTGCGGCAGTTCCAGCGGGAGGTGTTGGCGGTAGGAGAGGAGGGGCTCAACTCAGAAGCTCTGCCGCGATCCCCTGGGCCTTGAGCAGTGCCACCGCCTGGCGATCGAACGACACGACCATGTCCCCGCCGAGCCACTGCCCCTCGTGGGCGATGACGCCATCGGCAAAATCACCACCGGCCTCCAGCAGCGCCAGGCCTGCTTCGGCGGCGGGGCGATCCAGCCGCACGTTGTCGGCATCGATCAGGGCACGCAGGGCGCCGCTGATCTCTCCCTCCGCAAAGCCATAGGCCCGCCGCAGCACCCACACCAGTTCGCACAGCACGGGCAGGGGCACGGCGATGGCGTCGGCTTGCCGCAGGGCTGCACTCGCCATGGCGCTCTGCTGCGGGTCATCACCCACCACGGCCCGCACCAGCACGTTGGTGTCGGCGGTGATGATCAACCCTGCTGGCTCCAGCCTGCCGCAGCCGCTTCCTGGATCTCCTCCAGTGAGACGCTTCTGGAGCTGCAGCCCGCAAGTTTGCCGATGAAGCCATCGATCGAGCCGCTGGGCCTGACGGCGCGCAGCTCAACCCGGCCACCCGGAAGGGTGATCAGCTCAATGCGATCACCAGGGGCAACCCCGAGATGGCGCAGCAAGTCCTGGCGCAGGGTTACCTGGCCCTTGGAGGTGATGGTGAGGGTGCCCATGGGCCCAGGACATCGCTGCCGTTCATGGTAAGGCGGTTTTGCCTTATGGGCTCAGGGCGGCACCCGGGCTCTGCCCTCTAGTGCGCAGAACACGCAAGCGGCCTCGCGCTTGCAGGCGTTGCAGCGGGAGCAGAGGGCCTGCAGGTTGCTGAGGTCGCCTGTGCCGCCGTGGCTTTTTGGGCACGACGTGGTCCACCTCCAGGGCCCGCTGGTGCGGGTGAGCACCCGGTACTTGATCGAGGCGCTGGCGGCAGAGCTCCAGCAGCTGGTCGCGCTCGACGTCGCTCAGCTCCTCGCCGCCCACCAGGGCGTAGCTGCCCTGCTCGCAGCGGGTGATGCCGTTGAAGGTGAACCTTGCCCACCATCCGCTCACCAGGATCCGGCGGGCTACGTCCTGCGTGTGGCGGCCGAGCAGCTCCATCAGCATCAGGGGTTGGTCGATGTGGCTCATGCGCATGCGTTCGGCGATGGTCTCGCGCAGGCGCTGGTAG
>JAWOBH010000088.1:0-5599 GCA_046498125.1 Prochlorococcaceae cyanobacterium
GCGATCTGCAGCTCGTATTCGAAATCGCTCATGGCCCGCAGACCGCGCAGGATCACTTCGGTGCGCTGCTGCTGGGCGTAGCTCACGGTGAGCCCCTCGAAGCTGCCAACCTCCACGCCCGTGAGGTGGGCGGTGGCCTGGCGGATCTGCCGCAAGCGCTGCTCGAAGCTGAAGGCCGGGGTTTTCAGGGGGTTGCGCAACACGGCCACCACCACCCCGTCGAACAGGGTGCTGGCCCGCTCGATCAGGTCGAGGTGACCCAGGGTGAGGGGGTCGAAGCTGCCGGGATAGAGGGCTCGCATGGGGGCAGCCTATGGGTCTCCCGGCGGTTTCTAGAGTTCCTGAATCGTCTCTCCCGCTCCCGCACGATGCCCCTCAACGCCGACGCCAAGAAAACCCTGCTGCGCAAGATCCCCCACGGCGTCTTCATCTGCGGCGTGGCCGAGGGCGAGGACGTGAACGGCTTCACGGCCAGCTGGGTGACCCAGGGCTCGTTCGAGCCGCCCCTGGTGGTGATGGCGGTGCGGGCCGACAGCACCAGCAACGGCATCATCCAGCGCACCGGCCGGTTCTCCCTGAATGTGCTCGCCGCCGACCAGAAGGACCTGGCGGCCGTGTTCTTCAAGCCCCAGAAGGCCATCGGCGGACGCTTCGACGCCTCCCCCTTCAGCCTCGGCGAGCTGGGGCTGCCCGTGCTCGACGCCGCCCTCGGAGCGGTGGAGTGCGAGCTGGTGGGGCATGTCGCCCATGGCGACCACACCGTGTTCGTGGGTGAGGTGAAGAGCGCCACCCTCAACCGTGACGGCGAGGCCCTCGATCTGGCGAGCACCGGCTGGCAGTACGGCGGTTGAGCCCGGTGAGCCGGCCGGCGCTGATTCAGGACCCCGAGCGGCTCAAGGCCCGGCTGGCGGAAGTGCCCGGCGAGCCGGGCTGCTACCTGATGCGCGACGGCGAGGATCGCATTCTCTACATCGGCAAAGCCAAGGTGCTGCGCAACCGCGTGCGCAGCTACTTCCAGAGCGGCCATGCCCACGGCCACAGCCCCCGCATCCGGCTGATGGTGCGGCAGGTGTGCGAGATCGAGTTCATCGTCACTGACAGCGAAGCGGAGGCGCTGGCGCTGGAGTCGAACCTGATCAAGCAGAACCAGCCGCACTTCAACGTGCTGCTCAAGGACGACAAGAAGTATCCCTACCTGTGCATCACCTGGAGTGAGCCCTATCCGCGCATCTTCATCACCCGTCGCCGCCGCTTCCGCTCCCCTCTCGACCGCTTCTACGGCCCCTATGTGGATGTGGGCCTGCTGCGCCGCACCCTGGCCCTGGTGAAGCGGGTGTTCCCCCTGCGCCAGCGCCCCCGCCCCCTCTACCGCGAGCGCACCTGCCTGAATTACGACATCGGCCGCTGCCCGGGGGTGTGCCAGCAGAAGATCAGCCCCGACGACTACCACGCCACCCTGCGCCAGGTGGCGATGGTGTTCCAGGGCCGCAACGAGGAGCTGCTGGCTCTGCTGCAGGAGCAGATGGAGCGCTATGCCGAGCGGCTGGATTTCGAGAGCGCCGCCCGCGTGCGCGATCAGATCCAGGGCCTCGACACCCTCACCGCCGACCAGAAGATGAGCGTGGGCGACAGCTCGGTGAGCCGGGATGTGATTGCCCTGGCGGCCGACGAGCGAGTGGCGGCGGTGCAGCTGTTCCAGATGCGCGCCGGCAAGCTGGTGGGGCGGCTGGGCTACCTGGCCGATGCCGTGAACGCCCTCGAGTCGCCGGGCCTGATCCTGCAGCGCGTGATCGAGGAGCACTACAGCCAGGTGGAGGGGGTGGAGATCCCGCCCCAGCTGCTGCTGCAGCATGCGCTGCCCCAGCAGCAGCTGATCGAGGACTGGCTGAGCGAGCAGCGCGGGCGCCGGGTGAAGCTGGCCGTGCCCCAGCGCCAGCAGAAGGCCGAGCTGATCGAGCTGGTGGTGCGCAATGCCGGCTATGAACTGCAGCGTGCCCAGCGGGCCAGCGAGCAGAATCTGCTGGCCACCGAGTACCTGGCCCAGCTGCTCGAACTGACCACGACGCCGCGGCGGATCGAGGGCTTCGACATCAGCCACATCCAGGGCAGCGACGCAGTGGCCTCCCAGGTGGTGTTCATCGATGGCCTGCCCGCCAAGCAGCACTACCGCAAATACCGGATCCGCAGCAGCTCGATCCGCGCCGGCCACTCCGACGACTTCATGGCCATGGCCGAGATCATGCGCCGCCGCTTCCGCCGCTGGGCTCAGGCCAAGGCGGAGGGGGCCGACCTGGCCGAGCTGCGCCGCCATGCCGCCACCAGCCTGCACACCGACGGCATGGGGGACTGGCCCGATGTGGTGATGATCGACGGCGGCAAGGGCCAGCTCTCAGCGGTGATGGAGGCCCTGCGGGAGCTCAACCTGCACGAGGATCTGGTGGTGTGTTCCCTGGCCAAGCAGCGCGAGGAGGTGTTCCTGCCCGGCGCAACCCAGCCGCTGGAGAGTGATGCGGAGCAGCTGGGGGTGCAGCTGCTGCGCCGGCTGCGGGATGAGGCCCACCGCTTCGCCGTGAGCTTCCACCGCCAGCAGCGCGGCGAGCGCATGACGCGCTCCCGCCTCTCCGACATCCCGGGCCTCGGGCCCAAGCGGGTGCGCGACCTGCTCGCCCACTTCCGCTCGATCGATGCCATCCAGCTGGCCGGGGTGGAGCAGATCGCCGCGGCACCGGGGATGGGCCCGGCCCTGGCCAGCCAGGTGTGGGCCTATTTCCACCCCGAGAACGCGTCGAGCGTTCCCGAGCCCGAGTTGAGCGAGCTGGCCAGTTGAGCAGGCTGTTGCGCGCGCTGCTCCTGCTGGCCCTGTTGCTGGGCCTGGTGCTCACCCCCCGGGCTGTGGCCGCCCCTGGGCTCTGCGTGGGACCGGTGTGCGCCGATGAGATCACCCGCAGCGCCAAGCACCACTGGCAGCTGCGGCTGCGGCTCAGCGACCAGCAGGGCCATCGCGAGCGCCTGGTGGTGGACTGCCGCAACGGCCAGGTGAGTCCCCTGGACGGGGCGGTGGACAGGGGCTACGCCGCGGCCGTGGCGCGGCGGGCCTGCCGCCTGGCCGAGCGCTCAGGGTAGGGTCCGGCGCAGCAGCGACTACACCCGCCGGGCCGGCCCCAGCCCCGTGGGCCGCTCGCCAATCAGGGCGGCCAGGAAGCGGCGCATGGCCACGGGGCCATTGAGCCGTTTCACCTCCTCCCCCAGGGCACGGGTGTTCCTGGGGCTGGAGCTGGTGAGCCCTGAGCCGAAGCGCTCGACCGGTTTGGAGCGGTCTTGGGGCTGCTGTTGTTGGCGCTCCTGGTCCTGAGGCGCGGTCGCCGGGGCTCAGAGCCGACTCAGCAGTTCGGCCTTCTTGCGGCTGAATTCCTCCTCCGTGAGGATCCCCTTGGCCTTGAGCTCACCGAGGCGTTCCAGGGCTGCGTAGGGGTCTTCCGAGCCACCGGCGGCAGGGGACGCTGGTTCGGGCTCAGGCTGGGATGCAGCGCTCACCTCCGGGAGGTGGGCCAACGGCCGCTCCCCGTCCGGCGTGGAGATCACCAGCTCACCGGAGGTGCTGCTCAGGGCCACGCCATGGATCACCTGATGGCCCACGTCAAACACCCGGCAGTTGCCACCGCGCTCCACGGCCAGACGGCCCTTGCCGGGGAACGTGGCGTAACGCAGATCGTTCTGGGCACCGATGGCGGCGGGTGCACCGAGCTCCTCAGGCCACCAGCTCTGTTGCTGCATGGGCGGCATCTCAGCCATGGGCTGCATTTCGGGCATGGGCGCCATCGACATCGGGGCCATCGCCGGGGCCTGGCGGGTGGTGGAGCTGCTGCTGCTCTGCTGCTGGGAGCCGCCACCGCTCTGCTGTTGCTGGTTGAACCCCCCGGCGGGCGCGAAGCTGCTCAGGTTCACGCTTCCGCCAGGGGTGGAGAACACAACCCCGCCGCCACCCTGTTGCTGGGAGAAACCGGCGATGTGGTGGCTGCCGGTGTCGTAGACGCTCACCTGTCCGTTGACGTCCACCGCCAGCCTGCCGGCATTGGGGAAGAAGGCGTAACGAACGTTGTTCTGCTCACCGGTGGCGCTGGGGACGCCCAGCTCCGCAGGCCACCAGGTGTCCCGGGGGTCGGGAACGAACAGCGGTGCCGACGACGGCGCTGCCATGGCCGGCATGGGGGCGAAGGCGGATGCGGGGGTGCCTGAACTCTGCTGTTGGAAACCGCCACCACTCTGCTGCTGGAAACTGTGGCTTGGGCCGCTGGCCGCCATTGGCTGGCCAGTGAGCGCCGCCGAGACGTCCCGGCAGAGCCCGTCCACCCGGCCCTTGAGGGCGTTGTTGAACATGTCGCCGATCATCAGCATCCCCCCCGGCATCCACTGGCCGGAGCCCCCGAACTCGGGATGGTTGAACTGGGCCATGCCGCCGCGGCTGCGCAGCATAGCCTGCATCATGTGGACCACGGCGCCGGTGCTGAACCCGTGACGCTGGCCGAGCTGCTGGGCTACCTGCAGCCCTTCCTGGGTGATCTGGTCCATGGTGTCGTGACCGTGCTTGAACCCTGTGCGGCCAGGGCCTGAATTCCGTCTGCCTTCACCCTATGCCGTCTGTCGTCGATCGGCAGGCCCTCGTGGTCATCAGCAGACGGTGGAGGGCGATTCGTTGAGCGGGGTTTCGTTGAGCGGTTTTTCTCGAACGGAGTCGCCGCTGCCAGCTGTATCTATCATGATCATCTGTTGCTATCGAAGTGGCGAGGGCAAGGGACACAGGATAGGTTTCAGCTCAATGATTTGGCAGTTTTGATTTCTTAATCATAAATACCAGGCATCCCAAGAACAATCACCATCGACTGATTGATGTTTGCGCACGAAAGTCAAGGCGTCAACAGTGTGGTTTTTTATCTCTATGGAGATGCTGGCCTCTCGCTTATGCTGAACTTGGGCTCACGAAGATTGTGGCAGTGCATTCAGCCTGATCTTCTGTGCTGTTGTGAGGGCATGCTCACGGATGGTTCTTGCCGCCAAAGGAGGCCTACGGCCAACTGAATGCGCGGAAATGTGCACTAAGCGCAACAACATGGTTTTACATTGTCTTGCCGGTGAACGCGACAATCCATCATGGTGTAGATGTCTTCACGAGCCAGAAGGTTTGTATGAGCATAGACAAGGATATGGGGTCCTGCGTCTTGTGCAAAACCAGCTTATTACAAGCTGAGGTTATCTTGGCTTCTATCCATTGTCGAGGTGTTGATACAGCAGAGATCCCATCATCGTGCAATCAAAAAGATTGTCAATGATTCCTTGGGCGTCAGCAAGGCATAGAGGATGAAGCCGTGTACGTGAATCAGATAGGTCTTATTATCCTGCTCAATGTCTGAACTTTACTTGTGTTTCGCAGATCTGTCAATGCTAAATGCGCCGCCGGCAGGAAATCCTGCTAGCATCTAGTTGAAGTAAGCCGCTGCGGGGCAGATTCACAGAGTCAATATAGCGGAACTGCTCCGATTCATGACGCGTTCGCTTGGAGTGGATGCCCCGGGCCCGATGCTGCAGGTAAGGGCTGAAACGA
>JAWOBH010000001.1:0-11696 GCA_046498125.1 Prochlorococcaceae cyanobacterium
ACAGCCCTCCAGCAGGCAGCTGATCTCCACGCCCCGCCAGAGGGTGGGAACGGCCTGGCCCCGCTCGGCAGCCGCCGCGAAGCAGGCGGCCACCTGCCCATGGGCGCCAACGGCATGGTGGTCGGTGACCGCCAGATGCTCCAGGCCGAGGGCGATGGCCTGGCCCGCCAGCTGGGCGGGCTGGAGGGTGCCGTCACTCCAGGTGGTGTGGCAGTGGAAATTGACCCGGCCGGGGCAGCACTGAGGGGTCACCGATGCCAGCACCGGCGCCAGGGGATGCTGCCGCAGGCGCTTCGCCCGCTCTTGAGCCAGCGGCTCTGGGGCCAGCGGCACTGGAGCCAGGGGCTTTGGGGCCAGCGGCTGCCGGCGGGATGAGGGGGAGCTGAAGGTCACGTCAACCACCGGCCACTTCCGCCGTGAGCCGCTCGGCGCGCAGCCGCCGCCAGCGGGCATAGAACTGAATCGACGCCGCCATGAACACCACCAGGACCACGATCAGCCAGGTGGCGGCTCCAGTGGGGAACTGGTTCTTGAACACCACCAGCATCACCACCAGCACCAGCAGCAGGGTGGGCAGTTCGTTGAGGGCCCGCAGCTGACGGCCGCTCCAGCTGCAGGCGCCACGCTGCAGCTGTCCCATCAGGCGGTAGCAGAACCAGTGGTACAGCAGCAGCGCCGCCACGAAGGCGAGCTTGGCGTGCATCCAGCCCTGCTTCAGCCAGGCCGGATTCACCACCAGCAGGCCGACGGCACACACCACCGCCACCACCATCCCCGGGGTGGTGATGATGTTGGCCAGGCGCCGCTCCATGAGGCCGTACTGCTGCTCGAACGCCTGTTGCAGCGGCGGCTCCAGTTCGCCCGCTTCACGGTGATAGATGAACAGGCGCACCAGATAGAAGAGCCCTGCGAACCACACCACCACCCCCACGATATGGAGGGTCTTGAACCACAGGTAGGCCTCGGGGGGCCAGCTGACTCCAAACGGCATGCCGTGGCGTTGCAGGCCGGTTCAGGCTACGAGCAGATCCAGCCAGTGGGGCAGCACCTCCGGGCTTCCATACCAGCGCTCGGCGAACCAGCCGCCATGACCCACCCCTTCCAGGAGCCGCTGCTCGGAGCCGCTGAGCAGGGCTGAGCTCACGGGCACCAGCCCGTCGCCGCGGCAGTCGGGGTCGTCGCCGATGGCCCGGTAGGAACGCCGCACCAGCCCCCGGGCCCGGGGCCGCAGCTGCTCGGGGGCGATCGCCCCCGCCACCGAGACGTAGCGAACGCTGTCAGCAAAGAAGGCCCCCGGGTAGCGCTGATCCACCAGGCGGCGCAGGGCCGTGCCGCGAATGGCGCTGTGGGGGCTGCCCAGGCTGAGCAGGGTGTCCACCCGGTCGCGCAGACCGTAGACGCGGCCGGCAAAGGGCTCATCGCCGAGCAGCAGGCGCAGCATCACCCCACCGGAGCTGTGGCCCACGAGCGTCACCTGGCCGCTGGGAGAGCCGGCAGCCAGCTGCTCCAGCAGCGCCTGGCTGCGGTCCAGCAGGCGACGCCAGCCCAGGCTCCAGCTGGTGAGCAGCCAGTCGCCGCGGCTGGCGGGCACCACCTCCACCGGCTGGCGGCTGCGGCCGGCAATGGCGGCAGCCATCGGGGCGTAGGCCTCCGGTGTGATCAGAAAGCCACCGAGGATCAGCGTTGGCGAGGGGCCGCTCATTCGCGATACACAGCAAAGGCGGCCAGGACACCGCCCAGAAAGCCGCTGAGGTGGCCGATCCAGCTCACCCCCGCCGGCGACACCAGCGGGATCAGACCGGGCAGCACGGCGGCGTAGCTGACCAGACAGACCAGCGACAGCAGCAGGGAGAGGGGCCGCTTCTCCAGCCAGCCGATCAGCAGCAGATAGCCCAGCAGGCCATACACAACTCCGGAGAGCCCATGGCTGCCGACGGGCCAGAACAGCCACACGGGGATGGCGCAGCCATAGACCCCGATCCACACGGCCAGGTAGTCACGCCGACCGCGCAGCAGCACCAGCCAGGAGAGCGGCAGAAACAGCGTCGAGTTGGCCAGCAGGTGGGCGAAGCCGCTGTGGCTGAAGGGAGCCGTGAGCACCCCCAGGAACGAACCGCCGGGGAGCATCGGCAGGTTCCAGCGGCCGCCGAAGAGCAGCTGATCGATCAGTTCCTGCCCCCAGGCGACCGCCAGGACCAGCAGCGGCAGCATCGCCGTCACCCCCAGCCTGGCCAGGCTGCGGTCGAGCCGCTGGGCCAGGGAGGGTGGGGACTGGGATCCTGGTGGCAGGGTTGATGGGGGCGTTGCTGGGGGCAGGGGATCGCTCACGCCGCTGAACCTGCGCAGGGCTCGACCCTATCGCCGGGCCCGCGCCAAGGCATCAGGCGGCTACTGCACCGGCGCGTGCAGCACCTCCATCACCTCGAGCACGGGGGCGGTGACGTCGTCCTCGAGCTCGAGGGTGGCGGCCAGGGTGCTGAGGATGTTGCGCTCATCGGGCTGGAGCTCGCCGTCGGAGCGCATGATCTCGGCGGCGACGGCATAGGCGGAGCGGCGCAGATCCGGGCTGAGGCACTGGCCCGCCTCCAGCATCAGGTGCTGGGCGCCACACTGGCGCAGGCGCTCCAGCAGGCTGTTGATCATCAGCGCCACCTGGGTGTCGCCCAGCTCGCGATAGGGGGTGCGGTAGTCGATGGCGTGGCGCAGGGCCCGGGTGCCGGCGGCTGTGAGGGTGCCATCCCAGGACACGGCCGCCAGGGCCACCGCCACAAAGGCGTCCGCGACGGGCATCGGCGTGCTCGGCTGCGACTGCAGGGAGGGGATGGCGGCTGGAGCGGGCTTGGGCGGAGACAGGGTCATGGGAGCGGCCGGTGTTGCACACCGGAATGGGGCGGGAACATCTCCACTCCAAACAGCGGCCGAGAGCCCTGTCGGTGCCGGATCACACCGAACGGGGCGGTTGAGTGGATCTACCCAGCAGACGTGGATGAACCGAGCAGGTTGATGTCGTAGAGCACAGCCTCGAGGGCATCGGCGGCCATCACCGCGGCGTGGCGCTGGGGATGGGCGGCATCGATGCAGCTGGCCAGTGGCGCCAGCAGCGTGGATGGCCGCGGGTGGCAGAACTGCACCACGCTCAGGCGCCCGCTCCGGCTGCTCGTCGGAGCCACCACCCGGTGCCAGCCGCTGGGGATGCGGCCGTTGCTGAGGCGCTCCAGCATCAGGCCGCTGTTGAGGATCACCCGCCCCTCCGGCGCCACCGCATCCACCCACTCCCCCTCCACCAGCACCTGCAGGCCGGGAGCCGTGGCCCGCGGCAGGGCGGTGATCAGGTTGATGTCGCCATGGGCCGCCGCCCAGAGATGGCCGCCGGGGGGGGCCACGGCCATCGGCGGGTAGTGGATCGCCCGGGTGAGGGTGGGGGCATCCCGCACCACGGCATCGAAGAACTCGGGGTGAACCCCCAGGCCGGTGGCGATCACCCGCAGGAAGCGGCGCTGCAGCTCGGCGATGGCGCGGTGGAACTGCCCCAGCACCGCCGTGATACCAGGCACCAGCGGCTCCGGCAGCAGCTGCTCCGGGTAGAGCAGGGGAAAGCGCCGCCGCAGGGGGTGGTGGGGCGGCAGGGGTTCGGCCCAGTTGAGCATCTCCTTCCAGTCGGCCCGCTGCTCACCGGCCGCGGTTTCCACCAGCAGGCCCGTGTAGCCGGTCTGGCCGCAGGAGCCGGGCAGCGAGAAGGCGGCCTTGCGCTCCGCCGGCTGGGCGAAGAAGCGCTCCAGCAGGCCGTAGGCCTCGTCCAGCAGATCGGCCGGCAGATCGCTGCTGGTGACCACGAAGCCGGTGGCCAGGCTGCGCATCACCCCGTCCACCACCGCCTGCCGCTGACGGCTGGTTCCCTGCTCGAAGGCGAGCAGGTCAATGTCCAGGATCGCCGGCTCCATGGGGCTCGTCAGCTACGTGGGCCAGGCTGGCGCAGCTGGCTGCGCAGCCAGCTGCGCCAGTCGTCGGGAAGGCCATGGTGGTGGGCTCCCCGCAGGATGCGGGCGGCATAGCTGTGGCTGGGGCGCAGACCGGCGGCCACCACCCCCGGCTGGGGCACGTAGGTGAGCACCGGCAGGCGCTCGCCGCCGCAGTCCACCTCCACGCTGTGGTGCCGGTACTGGCCGATGGCCACACCCTCCATGAGGTCGAGCACGGCCCGGTCGCGGTGGCTGAGGTGGTGCACCAGCCCCCAGCAGCTGGCACCGGGCTGGTGCTGAATGCCGGCGTAGCCCTCGCGGGGGTCGTGCAGGGCGCGCTTGTTGATCGCCCAGCGCCAGTGCTCCAACCGCGCCACCAACCCAATGCCATCCCAGCCGGCGCAGCGCTGCTGGAGCTGCCGGGGATCGAGGTTGGAGCCGTAGCTGAACATCGGCGTTGCCCCCCAGTCGTTGAAGGGCACCTGCCGACAGCCGCGCACCTGATCGCGCCGGCCGGTATAGATCCAGGCGAGCTGGCCATCGGCGCCGGGCAGCCGGCGGCGGTCGTAGAGGTGGGGGTAGTCCTCGAGCACATCGAGCCGGGCCAGACCCTCCCCGTCCACCTGGTAGAGCTCGGCGTGGATGCGGGCCCGCGGATCCAGGCTGGGCACGGCCATCGGGTAGTCGCCCAGGTTGTAGAGCTCCAGGCCAGGGATCCGTGTGCGCCCCAGAAAGGGCGCCCCCGCCAGCCAGTGATGGTTGCTCTCCCCCCGCTTGAGGGTGCCGTAGACGGCAACGCGCAGCCCCCCAGCCATGGCCTCACACGGCGCTGCCGCCGCCGGACTGGGGAGCGGCGTCCGGCGCTGGCTGCAGGTGCAGGCGCCCCTGCAGCGGCTCCAGCCACACCAGCACCGCCAGCCAGTGGATCAGCACAGCCGGCCAGAGCGAGCCGGTGCCCACATAGACCACGGCGCAGGCCAGCCCCAGCAGGGTGCACTGCACCAGGAAGCGCGGGTCGTCGAACACCGGTCGTGCCTGGGGGTACCACAGCCTTGCCGCCAGGGGGTGATAGAGCACGAACAGACCCACGCTGAGGGCGATCCAGGCCAGCAGCGCAACGCCGCGTTCGCCCTCGAGCGGGTGGGGCAGCAGGGCCACGCGAAAGATCAGCTCCTCCACCAGGGCCGGCAGCACCAGCAGGCCGGCTGCCCTGGGCAGCAGCCGTCCCAGGGGCGGCCAGCGCCAGGGGCCGGTGAGGAAGCCGCTGCGGAAGCCATGGCCGAGGGCCAGGGCGCTGTAGAGCCCCAGCACCAGCAGGCTGAAGCCCTGGGCGGCGGGCACCAGGGGTGGGAACAGGCTGTCCAGAAGGCGTTGCAGCAGGGTGCCCAGCACCGGCAGCTGGCCCAGCAGCGTGGTGGGGGCCAGGGGCTCCAGGCGGGGATCGGCGCCGGGGATCTGGTTGCTGCGCAGCACCCACAGGGGCAGGCCGGCGCGCAGGAACTCACGGGCCATGGCGTCGTGGGCGCGGCGGGGCAGCATTGAACGCCAGCTGAGCAGCACATCCCCCAGCCGCTGGCTGGTTTCGAAGGGGCTGCGCCTGCCCTCGCCAGCCTCAGCGGTGAGCAGGCCGGTGCCGGCACTGAAGGTCACCTCGGCATTGCCGCGCCAGTCGGCGCGCACCCGGCCGAAGGGCGTGAGCAGGCGGTCGAGAGACTCGGCCAGCCGCAGCCTGCGCTGCCGCTGCGCCGCCGACAGGCCGGCGAGGGCGTCCTCCCGGCGCAGCTGCTGGAGGGCGATCCAGAGGGCCTGGCTGGAATCCTGCACACAGGACGTGGCCGGGGTCACCAGGGCCACGCCGGAGCCGTCGCCGCTGCGGTAGCGGGCGGCGAGGATCTCGGTCTGCAGGGCGAGGGCATCGAGGGCCGCCCCATCCATCCGCACCAGCACGTCGGCGATCGGGCGGGTGCCGGTCCAGCCACGCTGGAGACTGCCGGCATAGGCACTGGCGTCCTGGCTGCCGGAGACGATGCCGTTGGGGTTGTTGGCGTAGATCTGGTGGTATAAGAGCTGGAAGCGGGGCTCGCCGCTGAAGGGGTCGCGCACCACCTCTGCCTCTCCGAAGGCGAAGTGCCCGGTCACGGTCCAGCCGGGTGTGGGCTCGCCGTCGGCGCCGCCGATGCCGCCGAACAGGTGCATCAGCAGGGCCCGATCCCCCACCGCCCACTCCTCCAGGGCGCGCAGGTCCGCCGCCGCGCTGCCGGATTGCAGCAGCGTGGTGTGCAGGCTGCCACGCTGCAGCTGGGCGGGGCCCCAGTTGCGGCGGCTGATGTGCTCCAGGCCTGCCGCCGTGCCGCTGATCTTGCGCTGGGGCGTGAGGCTCAACAGGGCACGGGGCTCGATGGACTGCACTGTGAACACCCCATCGGCCGCCGGGGAGCCATGGATCAGCCAGCCCTCGGGGTTGGTTGCCGAGGCCGCCAGGCCGCGGGGGTCGAACAGGCGCCGGCCGAAGCGATCGGGCGGCAGCAGGGGGATGCGGATGCGCTCTTCAGGCCCGTCGAAGGCACCGCTGACGGCATTGAAGTGACGCACGCGCAGCAGATCCAGATCGCTGCCGGGGTCGGCTGACTGGTCGGCCATGGGACCCTCGCCCAGCACCGTCACCAGGGCCGTCCAGCGGCCGCTGATCTGCACCGGTGGGCGGTCGATGCGCAGCTCAGCGCCAGCCAGGCTGACACCGTCGAGGCGCACGGTCACGTCGTCGACAGGCCGGGCGCCGGCCAATGACTGCAGCGGTCCCACCTGGCGGCGGCCATCGAGGCGGGTGGGCACCACATTGGCGGCGGCGGCGGCCTGGCGGGCTGGCTCCCCCAAGGCGATGTCGGTGGTCACCGTGCGCACGAGCCGCTGCACCTGCGGCTGGTCGGCCCAGCGCAACGGCAGCCGTTCACCGACCAGGTTCCGCTGGTCAGCGGGCGCCTGCTCCAGCTCGATCCACACCCAGTCGTCGTCGGTACCGGTCTCGTCGGCGGAGGGCAGGATCAACCGACCGATCCAATCGGCGCTGGGGCGGTAGTGAGCGGGATCGGGGCGCCGGTCGAGGGGGTAGGACTCGGGCCGGTTCCAGGGAGAGCGCCGCGCCAGCTCATCACTGCTCTGGGGCAGCGGGTCGCGGGGCGTGCCGACGGTGGACAGGCCGGGCAGGGGAGCCAGGGACACCACCAGCAGCAGCCCCGCCAGCACTCCAGACAGCAGTCGCGCCAGCCGTGCCGTCGGCAGCCCGCATGAGGAGGGGAGCACTGGCCAGATCGCCGCTGCAGAGCGGACCCTAGGCGCCGCCACCGGTGGGGCCCACCTGCACGCGCGAACCGGTCTCGCCGGCCACCACTTCGATGCCACTGCGGATGCGCTCGCGCAGGGCCGAGACGTGGCTGATCAGGCCGATCATCCGCCCCCCCTGCCGCAGGCGGTCGAGTTCATCCATCGCCAGCTGCAGGTTGTCGGGGTCCAGGCTGCCGAAGCCCTCGTCGATGAACAGGGCATCGAGGCCGACGCCGCCGCTGTAGGCCTGGACCGTGTCGGCCACCCCCAGGGCCAGGGCGAGGGAGGCCTGGAAGGTCTCGCCGCCCGAGAGGCTGGCCACCTCCCGCTCGTCGCCGGTGAAGGCGTCGAGCACCCGCAGCCCCAGACCCGCCTTGCTGCCCCTGCGCTGACCGCTGTCGTCGCTGAGCAGCAGCCGGTAGCGGCCGCTGGTCATCTGCTCCAGGCGCAGGTTGGCGTGGGCGCAGATCTCCTCGAGATAGGCCGAGAGCACCCAGCGCTGCAGGGAGATGTGGGGGGCACTGCGGCCCCGGCAGCGATCGGCCACGGCCGCCAGGCGATCAGCGCGCCCCTGGGCCTCCGCCAGTTCCGCGGCGCCGGCCCGGTGGCGTTCCACCAGGGCGGCCAGGGCCCTGCAGGCGGCATCGGCCCGGGCGCGCCGCTCCAGGGCGGCCGTGCGCTCCGCGTCGGCCTGCTCCAGCACCGCGGCGGCGGCGTCCGTGTCGGGCCGCTGGTCGGGCAGATCCTGCAGATCCGTGGCGGCCAGCACCCCCTGGCAGCGGTGCCGCTCCTGGTCGTGGCTCTGGAGCGTCCGCTCCCAGAGCTGGCGCTGGGCGGGTTCCACCAGGGCGGCCTCCAGCGCCTCGCTGCTCTCGAAGCCGGCGGCATCGAGATCGGCCGTGAGGCGACGCTGCGCCTCGGCGCTGCGGCTGCGGGCGGCGGTGAGCGGATCGAGCTGGGCCGCGAGCTGCTCCAGCAGGGGCTGAAGGGCGTTCACGGCCTCCAGGGCGGCCGGCGGATCGAGGTGCTGCGGCAGCCGGGCGGCCAGCCGGGCCTCCAGGGCGGCGCGGCGCTGCTGTTCGGCGCGCACCCGTTCACCGGCCGCCGCCTGCTCCTGCTGCACCACCTGCAGGCGGGTGTCGTAGCCGGCCAGCCGCCGCTGCCCCGCCTCCAGAGCCGCCTCGCGGGCGGACAGGTCCTGGGCCAGGCCCCGGGCCTGATCGAGCGCGGCGTTGGCGGCGGCCAGGGCGCTGGTGGCCGCCAGGACATCGGCGTCAGCCACCTGAGCCTCAAGGGCGGCGCGCTGCGCCTGCACCCGGGCGAATGCCTCCTGCTCCCGGGCCTGGCGCTGCTCGGCCTGCTCCACCTGGGCGCGGGCGGACTGGATCGCCGCCGTCGCCACCGGCGCTGCCGACCCGGTGGCGGGTCGGGGATGGTCCAGGGAGCCGCACACGGGGCAGGGATCCCCGGACTGCAACCCCCCCGCCAGCTGGGCGGCCATGCCGGCGATCTGGCGTTCCCGCAGCTCCAGCTCCCGCTGGCGGCAGCTGAGCAGTTCCCGCTCGGTGCCCTGAACCCGCTCCCGGGCCTGCCGCTCCTGCTGGCGGGCCGCCTCCAGGGACGCGAAGGCCTGCACCAGCTCCTGCGCCCGGACCTGACGCTGCTCCAGACCAGGCAGAGCGTCGCGGGCGCTGCGGGCCTCCAGCAGCCGCTGCTCCAGCTGGGGCTGCTGGCTGCGGCAATCGGCCAGCAGCTGCTGGCCGCGCAGCACCCGCGCGCTGCGGTCGGCCAGGTCGGCCTCGGCCGCCGCCAGAGCCTGGCCCGCCTGGTGCAGATCCGCCTGCAGGGCCAGCAGGCCGTCGAGAACGCCGCGGTGGGCGGCGAGGGCAGTGAGGGCCCCGGTGAGAGCGGTGGGGGAGGGCAGCTGCAGGAGATCGAGGGCCACCAGTCCGTCGGGCAGCCCCGCTCCCTGGTCGCGGCAGTGGCGTGCGCGCGCGAGCAGGTCGCTGCCGCGCTGCTCCAGTTGCTGCTGCTGGCTGCGGGCCTCCCGCCAGCCCAGCAGGCTGGCCCGCAGCGCCTCGGCCCGCTGGGCCCGGGCCAGCTGGCGCCGGCAGGCGGCGATGGCCTCGGCCTCCAGATCGAGCTCCTGCAGGAGACGTCGGGCGTCGGCGCGGCGATCCCAGCGTTCCGCGCCGGCCAGCAGCTCCAGCTGCCGGCGCCGCGCCTGCTGCCAGGCGGTCTCGAGGCGCTGCCTGAGGTCATCGGCCTGGCGGCGCTGATGGTCCACCACGGCGAGCAGGGCCTCGAGCTGGATCTGGTCTGCCGGTGCGGCAGCGGACTCCAGGGCCCCGTCAGCGGCGGGCTCCGGGGGAACCAGCCAGGGTTCGGCCAGGCGCCAGGCCTCCTGCCGCCAGGCCTCCAGCTGCCGACGGCCATCGAAGACCTGGGCCTGGGCGGAGCGTGCCTGCTCCTCCAGCCAGACCGTGGCGCGCTCGTAGAGACCCGTGTCGAAAAGCGTCTGCAGCAGGGCTTCGCGATCCTCCGGCCGGGCCCGCAGCACTTCGGCGAAGCGCCCCTGGGGCAGCAGGATCACCTGGCGGAACTGGTCGGCGTCGAGGCCCACCAGATCCACCACCTCACGCAGGACCTCAGCCACACCGCTGGCCACCGGCTGCTCGCCGGCGGCGCCGAGGCGGAACAGGGCCGCGCGGGCGTTGCGGGTGGTGGTGCCGCTGCCGCGCAGCTTGGCCACCTCGCAGGCTGGCTGGCGCTCCACCCGCCAGCGGCCGCCGGTGGTGGAGAACTCGAGCAGCACCCGCGGCACCGCCGTTGGAGGGGCGTGCTGGGAGCGCAGGCCGCGCACGCTGCGCTCGCCGGACACCACGCCGTAGAGGGCGAAGCAGAGGGCATCGAGCAGGAAGGTCTTGCCGGCGCCGGTGGTGCCGTGGATCAGGAACAGACCGTCGCGGGCGAGGGGATCGAAGTCGATCCGCACCGGCGCCGCATAGGGCCCGAAGGCCTCCAGCTCCAGGCGGTGGGGCCTCATGGGCGGTGGGCGGCGGCCTGGGCCATGGCCTGGCGCAGCAACCGCTCCTCCTCGCCGTCAGCGGGTCGGCCCTGCTGGTCGGCGAAGAAGGCCAGGGTGCGCAGCAGGGGATCGGCGGCCTGGAGGATGCGCTGGCTGCGCTCGCTGGCGCTGGAGCGGAGCTGGCCGGGGGGCTGATGGCGCAGCTCCACGGCATGGGGGAAGCGCTCCCGCAGCCGGGTCATGGCCTGCCGGGGCAGCTGGTCGTCGCTGAGCAGGACCCGGACCCAGGCGCCGCGAGCCTCCTCCAGGCGAGGGTCGCTGAGGAGCTGCTCCAGGGGACCCTGCAACGTGCGCAGGGGGCGGCCCACCCCCAGGGGCACCGCTTCCACCGCTGGGGTCCCCTGGGCATCGAGCTCCACCAGGCGCACGCTCTTCAGCTGATCCTGTTCGGAAAACGAGTAGGGCAAGGGGGTGCCGCTGTAGGCCAGTCGCGGGCCATCGAGCTGCTGGGCGCCGTGCAGATGGCCCAGGGCCACGTAGTCGAAGCCTGCGAAGGTGGGCACCGCCACGGCTTCGGCGTTGCCCACCGTGAGGTCACGCTCCGATTCGCTGCTGCGGCCGCCGGCCACGAAGGCGTGGGCCACCAGCACCGAGCGCAGGCCGGAGCGGTGGGCCAGATCGGTGCGCACGGGCAGCAGGGCCAGCTCCATGGCCCGCTGGTGGTCGATGCGGGCGGGGCGCTGGGATTGCGCATCCGCACCGGCCACAGGGATTGAGGGGTCGGCGAGCTGTTGCAGGGCGGGCCCCTCCAGCAGGGGCTCGAGGTAGGGGAGGGGATACACCGCCACCGCTGCGCCGCCCCGGCGGGGCGTCACCAGCACCGGCTCGGCGGCTCGCTGCCAGCGGCCACGGATGGTCACCCCCTGGGCGGCCAGCAGCTCGTCGTACACCGACACGCGCACGTGGGAATCGTGGTTGCCGGCGATCGCCACCACCGCTGCGCCGGTGGCACGCAGCCGCGCCAGGGTGTCGGTGAACAGGCGCACGGCGTCGGCCGGGGGGATGGCGCGGTCGTAGAGGTCGCCGGCGATCACCACCAGATCCACCTCAGCCTCGCCCGCCAGCTCCACCAGCCGGTCCATGGCCCGGGCCTGCTCGTCGAGCAGGGAGAAGCCGTGGAACTGACGCCCGAGATGCCAGTCGGAGGTGTGCAGCAGGCGCAAGGGGCTCAGGCGCGACTGCGCCGCACGGCGACTCGGGCCTCAATGGCGGTGACCAGGGCGAGCACCAGGAAGCCGAGCAGGCCCACCAGCTGGTTGCGGGCCAGCCGATCGGGCATCAGCTCCGGATCGATGTCGGCGCCCTGCACCGCGCCGAGGGCGAACCAG
>JAWOBH010000003.1:0-3198 GCA_046498125.1 Prochlorococcaceae cyanobacterium
CGCCCAGGTGGGGTTGTGCAAGCCCGGGCTCTACGGGGCCGATGTGTGCCACCTCAACCTGCACAAGACCTTCTGCATCCCCCACGGCGGCGGCGGGCCGGTGGTGGGGCCGATCCCCGCGGCCAAGCACCTGCTGCCCTTCCTGCCCGGCGCCGGCGGGGCCGGGGGCGCGGCGGTGGGGCCGGTGGCCGCGGCACCCCTGGGCAGCGCCTCGATCCTGCCGATCAGCTGGATGTACATCCGCATGATGGGCGGCTCCGGACTGCGCACCGCCAGCCAGGTGGCCCTGCTGGCGGCCAACCTGATCGCCGAGCGGCTGGAGCCCCACTTCCCTGTGCTCTACCGGGGGGCGGGCGGCCGGGTGGCCCATGAGTGCATCCTTGACCTGCGGCCGCTCAAGCGCAGCTGCGGCCTGGAGGTGGATGACCTGGCCAAGCGCCTGATGGACTACGGCTTCCATGCCCCCACCGTGAGCTGGCCGGTGGCCGGCACCGTGATGGTGGAGCCCACCGAGAGCGAGTCGCTGGCGGAACTCGACCGCTTCTGCGCCGCCATGGCGGCGATCCGGGCCGAGGCGGCCGCGATCGAGCGGGGCGAGGCCGATGCCCTCGACAATCCCCTCAAACGCGCCCCCCATACCCTGGCGGCGTTGACCGCTGAAACCTGGGAGCGGCCCTACGGCCGGGCTCAGGCCGCTTTCCCGGCGGGGGAGGAACAGCGGCAGCAGAAGTTCTGGCCGGCGGTGGCCCGGGTCGACAACGCCTATGGCGATCGCAACCTGGTGTGCACCTGTCCGTCGCTGGAGGAGCTGGCGGAGCCCGAAACCGCGCCTGAAGCCCTGCCTGCTCCAGCACCCACCCTGGCCTGAGGGTGTTTTGGGGGCATAATGTGCCCGGACGAACCTGAAACCCTCAGGTTTTCTTTGGCATTGAGGCCTTTCTTTTTCGGCCTCCTGTGTTGCAACTGCATCGGCGACCGCAGCTGCAGTCGCCATCAACAGGCGCCACTCGTCCGCTCTTCGGTGTGGGGATCATGAACGGCAGCAACTCAGGCGGACCGTCCGGCGGCGGCCCCAGCTCAGGCACCAGTTCAGACACCAACGTGGTGCGGGTGCCGTTCGGCGTGCGCCGCCCCCGCCGCAGCCGTCCGGCCCGGCCCGAACGCTGGGCCACCGTGGTGCTGCCCTTCCAGAGCGGCAGCGAACCCACGCCGCCTCCCCAGGCGGCCTGACGCTCCTGCTGGGCGACTCCCGCGCTTGTTCAGTCGTTGGCTCAGTAGTTGGCGCCGCTGCGCCGCCGGTGCACCGCCGTGGTGGCGCTGGCATCCAGCACCGCCCCGCTCTCCACCTCTGCATAGAGCAGCCAGTGGTCGCCGCACTCCATGCGCTGCTGCACCCGCGCCTCCAGCCAGGCCAGCGCCTCCGGAAGCACCGGCTGGCCGCCGGGGCTGGTCTCCAGCTCCAGGCCGGCGAACCGGTCGGCCCCCGGCGGGAAGGGCTTGAGGAACTGGCGCATCGGTCCGTTCTCACGGCCGGCGGCGAGCACGTTGAGAGCGAAGCGGTCGCCGATGTGCAGCAGGGTTTCCACCGCCCGCTCCTTGGCCACGGCCACCGTGAAGCCCGGCGGGGTGAAGCTGGCCTGGCTCACCCAGCTGGCCACCATGGCGCCGCTGAGGCGGCCCTCGCCTTCGCCCTTCACCGTGGTGAGCACGCACAGCGACCCCAGCACCCGGCCCAGGGCCTGGATCGCCGGTTCGCTGCGGCTCTCCTGCATGCCGCCCGCCGCCGCCCGCCGGTCGCTGCGCTTCTGGACCGTGCGCAGCTGCCGCCCCAGGGCAGTGCCCGTTTCCTCGATGGCCTTGAGCCGGGCCGCATCAGGGCTGAACTTCACCTTGATCGGCTCGAAGGCGAACTGGAAGCCGCCATCGCGCAGCTTGCTCTCCAGCAGGTCGAGGGCTTCGCCGCTCCAGCCGAAGCTGCCGAACACCCCCACCGGCTTGGCGCGGTCGCCCTCGGCCAGCACCGTGCCCAGGGCTGAGACGATCGGCGTGGGGGCATGGCCCCCCAGGGTGGGGGAGCCGATCAGCAGGGCGTCACAGGAGCGGATCGCCTCCAGCAGGTGCTCCGGTTCGCTGAACTCACAGTTGATGCTCTCCACCCGCACGCCGGTGCGCGCCACCCCCTGGGCGAGGGCGTCGGCGATCGCGGCGGTGTTGCCGTAGGCGCTGGCGAACAGCAGCGCCACCGATTGGCTGCTGCGTTCGCTGCTCTCGCCCCAGCGCCGGTAGTCGGCCAGCAGGCTGCGCCAGCTCTCGGCGATCGCCGGGCCGTGGCCCGGCGCGATGGTGCGGATTTCCAGCTCCTCGAGCCGGTCCACCACCGTCTCCACCTGGCGGGCCATGGGGGCCATCAGGCAGTCGTAGAAGTAGCGCCGGTCTTCCTCGCTGCTGTTGCGGTTGGCCTCCGCCCAGCGCTCGCTGCAGAGGTGGGCGGCGAAGAACTTGCCGCTCATCAGCAGGCCGGTGCTCTCCTCGAAGGCCAGCAGGGCGCCGGGCCAGCGGGGGGTGGGGGCGGGGATCAGGCGCAGCCGGTGACCACCGCCCAGTTCGCGGCCGGCCTCCTGCTTCACCACATCCAGGGGCGGCAGCGGCGGCGGCTCGCTGCTGGGTGGCTCGTCGGCAGTGCCGGCCTGGGTGGGTTTGCGCTGGCTCCAGAGCTGCTCCAGCAGCCGCGCGCCGGGGTTGGACACCACCAGCATCAGGGCGGGCCAGCGCTCGGCCAGCTGACGCAGCAGGGCAACCCGGTTGGGGTTCACGTGGCCCACCACCACCTTCAGGGCGGCGTCGGCTGGCACCAGGGCCGCCAGCTTCTCCAGGTAGGGCTTGCCGAAGGAGGCCCCAGGCGGGTGCACCAACACCGGTGGCATCGGACGCCCGCTGCTGCTGCTGCCCGGCAGGAACAGGAAGCTGTTGGCGCTGGTGCCGCGCTCGAGGCCGTACTCCACCTCGAAGCGCAGCCGGGAGGGGCTCAGGCCCCGCAGGCACATCAGCCCCTGATCAATCGGCAGCACCAGCACCCGCCGGTCGCTGGCCACCGCAGTGCCGGCCGCCATCAGTAGTGGTTCCCCACCTTGCGGTGATGCACGGCGGTGTGGGCCTGGGTGTCGGCCACGTTGCCCTGCTCCACCACGGCGTAGATGA
>JAWOBH010000019.1:0-4129 GCA_046498125.1 Prochlorococcaceae cyanobacterium
ATCGGCGGAGCCTCAGTCAGGGGGGCGGCTGCTGGCGGATCTCCAGCCGGCACTGCGGGCGGCAGGTCAGGCGGCGCTTCAGGCGGGAGCAGCGGCTCAGGCGGTTCAGCAGGCTCAGCAGCTGGCGGTGGCTGCTCCATCGGCTCAGGGGCTGCGGGCAGCGGCGCGGCGGGCTGATCCTCACGCTGATCCTCACGAAGGGCCTGGTGGGGCTGCTGCCCCTGGGGGAAACGGCCCGGCAGCCACGGCGCCACCAGCACCAGCAGCGCCAGGGTGAGGCTGAAAACGAGGGGCCAGAACCAGGGGCGCAGCTCGCGGGGCCAGAAGGCCGGCACGGCCAGGTCTCCCTGGCGGTTGCGCCGCGCCAGTTCCCAGCCGCGCAGGCGGGCCGTGGCCAGCAGGGCGCGGAGGTCGCGCCCCAGCAGCATCCAGGGGTTCTGGTAGGGGGCGGGCAGATCCCGGCCCGGTGCCGGCTGCTCGTCCACCGCTGCTCCCCTCCCTGAACCGCCCTCAGCGGCGCTTGAGCAGCGCCGCCAGGCCTCGGCGGCTGGGGTCGGCGTCCTGGCCCTGGGAGAACTGCTCCACGGCCGCCGCCTCGGGGCTGGGCTCCTTGACGCCGCAGACCTCCCGGTACATCGCCTCGTAGTCGACGGCGGAGCGGTCCCAGCTGAAATCCACGGCCATCGCCCGGCGCTGCAGCTGGGCCCAGGCGAGCGGATTGCGGTAGGCCTCCCAGGAGCGCACGATGGCGGTGTAGAAGTCGATCGGCTCGTAGCGGTCGAAGCCGTAGCCGGTGCCGCTGCCCCTGCCGCCGTCGGCGCCGGGATCGTTGGGTGGCACGGTGTCCACCAGGCCGCCCACCCGGCGCACCACCGGGATCGAGCCGTAGCGCATCGCCAGCATCTGGCTGATGCCGCAGGGCTCGAAGCGGCTGGGCATCAGGAAGGCGTCACTGCCGCCGTAGATCAGCCGTGAGAGGGCGTCGTCGTAGGTGAGGAACACGGCGAACCGGCCCGGATGGCGGGCGGCCAGCTGCCACAGCCCCGATTCATAGGCCCGATCGCCCGTGCCCAGCACCACGATCTGGCTGTCGGTGTAGGCCAGGGCGCGATCGGCCACCTGCAACAGCAGGTCGATCCCCTTCTGATCCACCAGCCGGCTCACCACCGCCATCAGGTAGCTGCGGGGGTTCACCGTGAGGCCGAAGCGCTCCTGCAGGGCTCGCTTGTTCGCCGCACGGGGAGACAGATCCTCGGCGCTGAAACGAGCCGGCAGGGTGGCATCGGTGGCCGGATTCCAGGCCTCGGTGTCGATGCCGTTGAGGATCCCGCGCAGCCTGCCGCTCACGTAGTTGAGCAGTCCCTCCAGCCGCTCGCCGTACTCGGCGGTGCGGATCTCCTGGGCATAGGTGGGCGACACCGCGCTGATGCGGTCGGCGTAGAGCAGGGCCGCGGCCATGGTGTGATCGCCCTGCATGTACCAGGGGCACCAGGTCATGCGGTCGAGCTTCCAGCGCCAGGGGCCCTGGTAGCGGAGGTTGTGGATGGTGAACACGGTGCTCACCTCCGGATCCTGGTGCATCCACACCGGCAGCATTCCCGTGTGCCAGTCGTGGCAGTGCAGCACCTGGGGTTTCCAGTGGTGCCAGCAGAACTCGGCGGTGGCACTGGCGAAGAAGGTGAACCGCCAGTCCTCGTCCTCTCCGCCGTAGATGCGTTCGGCGTCGAACACCGGATGGCCCACCAGATAGAGGGGCAGCCCACTCACGGGGTGGACGGTCTGGAACACGGCGAAGTCGTTGCCCATGGTGTGGCCGCGCCACACGGGTTCGGAGGGAATGGACAGCTGGGCCCAGAGCTTGCCGTAGCCGGGGATGATCGTGCGCACGTCGTGGCCGAACCGGCCCAGCGCCGCCGGCAGGGAACCCACCACATCGCCCATGCCTCCCACCTTGATCAGAGGTGCGCATTCGGCGGCGGCAAACAGGATCCGCATCCAGGCACGGGCACAGGTGGGCGCAACTGTAGGGGTGGTGCGCCGCCGCTCCCCCAGGCGGAGGTTGCAGCCTCAGGGCAGCACGGTGACGGGGGTGCCCAGCTCCACCAGCTCAAACAGCTCGCGCACGTGCTCGTCGAACAGACGTACACAGCCGTGGGAGACGGCGCGCCCCACGCTCGCGCGCTGGGGGGTGCCGTGGAAGCCCGCGCTCACACAGCCCTCCACCGTGAGAACCTCCACTCCGTTGAAACCCCTGCGGCCGCGGCAGTCGTGGTGGAAACCGATCCAGCGGCTGCCCAGGGGGTTGGCCGGACCCGGCGGCACCTGCTCCCCGGTGGCCGGGTGTTCCCAGATCGGATCGGCCACCAGTTCGAGCACGCGGAACTGGCCCACGGGCGTCTCCCAGCCCGGCCGGCCGACGGCCACCGGATAACGGCGCAGTTCGCGGCCCCCCTCAAGCACCAGCAGCCGGCGGGCGCTGCGGTCGAGCACCAGCTGTCGCCCCACGCTGGGGCGGAAGGCGGCGGCCGTGGAGGGGACGGTGGCAGCCAGGACCGGCCCAGACAGCAGGGCCGCCGCCACAGCAGCCAGCTGGGCCATGGCGACGCCCGTCGAAGCAGCCCGCTTGGAGGTCACGGTAGCCAGGGGGAACCGGAGAAGTCGGGGGGCCGCTTCTCCAGAAAGGCGTTGCGGCCCTCCTGCCCCTCCTCGGTTCGGTAGAAGAGATGGGTGGCCTGGCCAGCCAGCTCCTGGATTCCGGCCAGGCCATCGGTTTCGGCGTTGAAGGCGGCCTTGAGGCAGCGGATCGCCGTGGGGCTGTGCTGCAGCACCTCCCGGGCCCAGCGCACCCCCTCGCGCTGCAGCTCGTCCAGGGGTACGACGGCGTTCACCAGGCCCATCTCCAGGGCCTCGGCCGCCCCGTACTGGCGACACAGGAACCAGATCTCACGGGCCTTGCGCTGGCCCACCACCCGGGCCAGATAGCCGGCCCCGAAGCCGCCGTCGAAGCTGCCCACCCGTGGACCGGTCTGGCCGAAGCGGGCGTTGTCGGCCGCGATCGAGAGGTCGCAGAGCAGGTGCAGCACCTGGCCGCCGCCGATGGCGTAGCCGGCCACCAGGGCGATCACCACCTTGGGCAGGCTGCGGATCAGGCGCTGCAGATCGAGCACATTGAGGCGCGGCAAGCCCTCGTCGTCCAGATAGCCGCCGTCACCGCGCACGCTCTGGTCGCCGCCGGCGCAGAAGGCCCAGGCGCCATCGGCCGCCGGTCCGGCGCCGGTGAACAGCACCACGCCGAGCCGGGGATCGTCGCGCACCCGGGAAAAGGCATCGCAGAGCTCCTGCACCGTGCGCGGGCGGAAGGCATTGCGCTTGTGGGGGCGGTCGATGGTGATGCGGGCGATGCCCTCATCGCTGCGCTCGAAGCGGATGTCCTCGTAGGCGCCCAGCGGCTGCCAGGACACGGGTTGCCAGGCCGGCGGGGCCGCGGTCATGGCACAGGGGCGGGAGCAGGGGCCATTCTGCGCAGCTGCCGGCGCAGTTCCGCGTCCCGGCGCCGGTGGCTGCGCAGCAGCAACAGGGCCATGGGCAGATCCAGGGCCCAGGCGAGATCCCGCTCCAGCTCCTCCGGCCCGGCCGGAGCGCGGCCGGGCACACCGTGGGCCGCCGCCAGGGCCAGCTGGTCCACGGCCTGGGGCATGGCGAACAGGCGCTCGAAATCCAGGGCCCCATCCGGCTGGGGGCGGATGGGCAACTGCTCGAAGATGCCCCCGCCGTTGTTGTCGAGCAGCACGACCGTGAGCCGCCCGGCCAGCTGCCGGTGCCAGAGCCAGCCATTGCTGTCATGCAGCAGGGCCAGATCGCCCGTGATCAGCACGGCCCGGCCCAGCGCTTCGGCCACCCCGCAGGCCAGCGACAGGGTGCCGTCGATGCCCGAGGCGCCACGGAAGGCGTGGATGGGACGCCAGGGGCCAGTGGCGGGGGTGAAGCTCTCCCAGTCGCGCACCGGCGAACTGTTGGCGATCACCAGCGGCAGCTCCGCCGGCAACAGCCGAGCCAGCCGGCGGGCCAGCACCGGCTCACTCCAGGGGGGGCCGTCACCATCACCAGAGCCGCCCCCCAGCTGCTGATC
>JAWOBH010000033.1:0-18020 GCA_046498125.1 Prochlorococcaceae cyanobacterium
CAACGACCAGCCCAGGTAGTAGGCGAACGTGTAGGACAGCCGGGAGCCGGTGACATAGATGAACGGGGTGGTGTCCATGTGGGTGATGAACTGGTTACTGGCGCTACATCCTCATCGACCGGCACCTCAAGGCCAACCCGGACAACAATTTCGCCCCGCTGTTCGATTTCTTCGAGCCCTGGTGCCAGGACGAGAACCGCCATGGCGACATCTTCAACATGCTGATCCGCTGCTGGCCCGGCCTGCGCCAGGGCATCCGCGGGCGGCTGCTGAGCCGCTTCTTCCTCTGGAGCGTGTTTCTCACCCACAGCCTCACGGTGTGTGAGCGGGGCAACTTTTACCGGATCCTGGGCATGGATCCGAACCGCTTCGACGCCGAAGTGATGCGCCAGACCAACCGCACGGCCCGCCGGGCCTTTCCGGCCGTGTTCGATCTGGAGAGCAGTGCCTTCCTCGCCCTGCGGGATCGAATCGTGGACACCTTCCGCGACCTCCGGCAGGCCCGCGGCCTGCGCAGGGTGGGGCTGCAGCTGCGCTTCGGCACGCTGTTGCTGCGCCAGTTCTGCCAGCCCATGGTGGCCACAGGCGTGGAGCAGGCCGGAGCCGGCGGGGCCGAGCTGCAGGAGGTGGTGGCATGAGCGGCGTCAGGTACACCGCGCCGGCTTACCGCGACGCCTACAGCCGCATCAACGGCCTGGTGATCGTGGGTGAGGGCATGGCGGATCGCCACTTCCGCCGTCTGGCGGCGCTGCTGCCGGAGCAGCGCGACGAGCTGCTCCGGCTCGGCGCCATGGAGGGTCGCCACGCCGTGGACTTCGCCGGCTGCGGCCGCCACCTGGAGGTGCGGCCCGACCATGGCCTGGCCCGCCGCCTGCTGGCTCCCCTGCACCAGCAGTTCCTGGACGCGGAGCGGCAGGGCGACCTGGTGAGCTGCCTGGTGATCCAGTGCCTGATCATCGAGTGCTTCGCGGTGGCGGCCTACCGGCTCTACCTGCCGGTGGCCGATGCCTACGCCCAGCCGATCACCGCAGCGGTGATCTCTGATGAGGCCGAGCATCTCAACTTCGGCGAGCAGTGGTTGCGGCCCCGCCTCGCCACGGTGGCGGAGCGGGTGGAGGCCTGCGCCGGCCGGGCCGTGCCGGTGGCCCTGGCCATGCTCAGCGCCCTGGAGCATGACCTGGCGGCGATCGGCATCGATCCCGAGGAGCTGGTGGCCGAGTTTGTGGTGGCGTTCCAGGCCTCGCTGGAGGCGATCGGCTACGGCGCCAGGGAGGCCCGGCGCCTGCTGAACCGGCTCACGGCCCGCGCCCTCAGCTGAGCCTGGGCTGAGGGGCGGCGGGGGGCAAGGCCCCCGCCTCGGCATCGAGCCAGGCGGTCGTCAGACGGGCCTGGGCTGATGGCCCTGCGACCCGCCCCCCAAAGCGCAGCTGCAGCCAGGTGAGCACCGACGCCGTGGGGGTGACCACCGCCTCGAGCGCCTCGAGTCCCTCTCCCAGGCCCAGCTCGGCCCCGAGCGGCGGTGGCAGGTACCAGATGGCACCGGTGCCGCCCCGGCGCTCGCGGCGTTCGCTGATCAGTTCGCGCAGCTGACCGTCGCCGCTGAGATCCCCGGCGGGGGCCAGCAACACGTGCCACTGCTGCGCAGCCACGGCAGGGGATGGGGTGGCGGCGGACGGGGCGGGAGCGGAGACCTGGGACACGCGCTGGGACATGAGCTGAGGGATGCTACGAATCAGCAACCATGGAACTACGGCACAACGGTAGCATTATAACATTCGCTGTGCAGACGCTCCTCGCCCGCCGTGACCGCCACCCCCTCCATCTCCGATCACGCCCGCCCCGCCGATGCCGTGGCCCGCAAGGGCTTCGGGCCACGGGTGCGCAAGCTCCACGCCCGCATCGGCGCCGCCCACCACAAGGCCGAGGGCATGGACTTCTCCCGCTCTCTGCTGGCCGGCGAGGCCCGCCCCGTACAGCTCGCCGCCCTGCTGCGGGCCCTTGTGCCCGCCTACGAGCTGATCGAGGAGCGCGGCCCCGAACTGGCCGCCGCCCTCGGCGCCGAGGCGATGCCCTGGGACGATCTGGCCCGCACCGCCGCCCTGCACCACGACGCCGCCAAACTCGCCGCCATCGAGGCGACGCCGCCCTCGCCGGCCGCCACCGCCTGGCTCGAGCATCTGCGCGAGCTGGCCCGGCAGGCTCCCCACCGCTTCATGGCCCACGTGTATGTGCGCTACGGCGGCGACCTCTCCGGCGGCCAGCAGCTGGCCGAGCAGGCCAACGCCATCCTGGAGCGTCACAGCATGCCGCCGGTGGAGTTCTGGCACTTCCCCCGCTCCACCGGCGAGCTCAAGCATGCCTTCCACGACGCCTTCGAGCAGCTCGACCTGAGCGAGGCCGAAGAGGAGGAACTGCTCGAGGAGGCGGTGCTCGCTTTCCACGCCACCCAGAAGCTCCTGGCCGAACTGGGCACGCTGGGGTGAGGGTGGTGTCATCACCCTCACCAGCTTTTACCGGTTTAGAGGTCAGCTTCGTCTCGAATCAAGGTGGGAATGTGGCGGCTCCCATGCAGGATTCTGCTCACTAGGACCATCTCAGCGTCATCCCGGTAGAAGATCAGATAGGGAAAACCTTTGATTCGCCAGCTGCGGAGGTCTGGCAGGCCCACCTCAAAGCCAAGGCGAAGACTGCCGGCCGATGGAGAACAGCTCAGGAATTGGAACGACATCCTCGTGGCCGCCAGGAATCGGATCGCCAGATCCAGTCTTTCTGCTCGATAGGCCTGCACCGCATCTCGAAGATCCTGATCAGCCTTCTCGAGCAGACGGACAGGCTTCAAGGCGATGGCTCCAGCGAAGCCCTGAGATTGACGAAGTAGGCCTCATCCGCCAGGGGGCCTTCCCGACTGCTGATGCCTTCGATCAGCAAGGCGCGGAGGGTGGCGCGCTCCTGGTCCTTACGGATGAGGTCGCGGATGTACTCGCTGGCCGTTCCATAGGTTCCCCGGTCTACCTGCTCATCGACGTAGGTCTTGAGGGAATCCGGCAGAGAGACATTCATCGTGGCCATGGCCGCTCGTACACACAGCTGTTGACAAATTTTGCCATGAGCCAAGAGGGCCCGCAGGACAGGAACCGGCCCACCACCCCCTGCAACGAAACCCCACGAATCCGACACTAGACACATTGTCATCACGCTGATGGCATACCGTTGAGCGGCCGTCCTCCTCCCGTCCCGCGTCGTCTGATGACCAGCACCACCCTCAGCCCGATCGAGCTGCTGCTCAAGTACGACAGGCCCGTTCCCCGCTACACCAGCTATCCCACGGCCGCCGCCTTCACCGGCGCGGTGGGGGAGGCCCAGCTGCGCGCCCAGCTCAGCCAGCCCAGCGAGGAGCCCCTGTCGCTCTATGTGCATGTGCCCTTCTGCCGGCACGCCTGCTGGTACTGCGGCTGCAACCGGGTTACCACCCAGCTGGGCTCGAAGGTGGTGGCCCCCTACCTCGACAGCCTGGCCCGGGAGCTGGAGCTGGTGGCGGCGGCCATGCCCCGGCGGCGGCGCCTGGCCCAGCTGCACTGGGGAGGCGGAACGCCCAACTACCTCAACGCCGAGGAGCAGGCCCAGCTGTGGAGGCTGATCGCGCGCCACTTCGACCTGGAGAGCGATCTGGAGGCCTCGATCGAGGTCAATCCGGAATTCCTCAGCCGGGATCAGGCCCTGCAGCTGCGCGCGCTGGGCTTCAACCGGATCAGCTTTGGCATCCAGGACGCCAACCCCGAGGTGCAGCACGCCGTGAACCGGGTGGTGGCGGAGGAGCAGCTGCGCCACTCGATGCAGTGGCTGCGGGAGGCCGCCTTCGAGAGCGTGAATGTGGATCTGATCTGCGGGCTGCCCCTGCAGACCCCCGAGCGCTTCGACACCACCCTGGATCTGGTGCAGGACCTGCGGCCCGACCGCATCTCCCTGTTCTCCTTCGCCTATCTGCCCGAGCAGCTGCCGATGCAGCGCAAGATCGCCGCCGACGATCTGCCCAGCCAGCGTGAGCGCATCACCATGCTGGAGAACGCCAACCGGCAGCTCACCAGCCACGGCTACGACGCCATCGGCATGGATCACTACGCCCTCAGCGGCGATGCCCTGGCGGTGGCGGCCCGCGAGGGCCGGCTGCACCGGAACTTCCAGGGCTACACGACCGGCGGCGAGCTGGAGCTGCTGGGGGTGGGGCCGACGGCCATCAGCCAGTTCACCCACCTCACCTGCCAGAACGAGCGCAATCTCAAACAGTGGGCCGCGGCCGTGGCCGCCGGCGGCCTGCCGGTGGAGCGGGGCCTGGAGGTGTGGGACGGCGAGGTGCTGGAGCGGCGGGAGCTGATCAAGGAGGTGATGTGCCACTTCCAGGTGGAGCTCGATCTGGCCCGCTTCAGCCAGGAATGGCGCGACCTTCAGGCCCTGGCCATCGACGGCCTGGTGCAGCTGAGCGAGCGCGATGGCCTCGGCGCGGTGACGGTGACCACCGAGGGGCGCTGGCTGATCCGCACCATCGCGGCGGTGTTCGATCCCCAGCAGCGGCGTCGGGCCAGTGGCTCACGGCTCGTGTGAGGCCCGGCCGATGCGGAATACGCATCCTTTCAGCTGCAGCCTGGGGTTGAGGCCGGTGAAGATTTGAATCCCCCCATGGGGGAATTGAATCACCCCGTTGCTGCTGCATAAATTTGGCTGTGAGAGCACGGTGGCGGGCAGCGCTTGGACTGCGTGATCCTCGAAGATCAGGGTCTCCTCGCCGACCTGCTGAGGCAGGATCTCGATCGGATTCCAGGTCTGTCGGTGGTGGGCGTGGCCCGTTCCGTGGAGGAGGGCAAGCGCCTCTGCCGGAGTCAGAGGCCTGATCTGCTGCTGATGGATCTGCTGCTCCCTGACGGTCAGGGCGTGGAGGTGGCGGAGCAACTGCTGCAGGAGAAGCCAGCTGCTCAGGTGGTGGTGCTCTCGGCCCAGTGTGATCGGCTGTTCTGCTCACGCAGACTGCACGCCGCGATCCTGGCGGTGGTGGACAAGGGCACCGCCATTGACAGCCTGCATCTCATCCTCGAGCGGGAGGTGTGCAGGCAGAGGGGCAGCGTCGAGAACGACGACCCCCTCGGGGTGCTCACCGAGCGGGAGCGGCAAGTTCTCGCCCTCATCGGCCAGGGCCTCTCCAGCCCGGAGATCGCCGCGCGGCTGAACATCTCCCAGCTCACCGCCCGCACCCATCGCCGCAACATCACGGCGAAACTTGGATTCTCGGGAGCCGAACTGGTGCTCCTGGCCTCCAGAAGGCTCCCACACCAGGCCTGAGCCATGTCCCCGGGCGAGCCTGGCCGAACGCTTCCATGGCCTGGCATCAAGCCGCTGAAGGCTTGCCTGCAGATGGCGGCGCTCTACCTGCTGGCAGGAGCTCTGGCGGCCTCGCTGCTCAGACCGACGCTCTGGGCCGACCCGCTATGGCCGGCTGCCGGCATCGCTGTGGGCATGCTGCTCAGCGATCAACCCGGACGCCGTGAGGGGATCGCCCTGGGCTCCCTGCTGCTGAGCCTGGCGATCCACCTCCTGCGGGGGATCTCCCTGCCGCAGAGCCTGCTGATTGCGGCCGGGTTGAGCCTCGCGGCCACGCTCCAGGCCCAGGTGGGCGCCCATCTCGTGCGCCAACGGCTCGGGCCGAGGCCTCCCCTGCAGCGCAGCGGGGAGATCCTCCGGTTCATGGCCCTGGCCGGTCCGGTGGCCTGCCTGATCGGTGCCTCCGTGGGCGTGGCCACGCTCCGCGGCGCGGGCCTGCTCGCTCCGGCTGATGCCATGGGGAGCTGGATCAGCTGGTGGGCAGGCGACGCCACCGGTGTGATCGTGTTCGCACCGCTCACGCTGATGGCCCTGCCATCCCAGAGCGACCTCTGGCAGGGCCGCCGCCGGGTGGTGGCCATCCCCTCCCTTCTGGTTCTGGCCATCTCCCTGGCGGCCTTCCTGCACGCCAGCTCGATCAAACGGCGCGAAGCCCTGCTGCGTCTGGACCAGCGGGCCGATCTGGCCGTGGAAAACCTGCGCCGCACACTCACAGCCCACGAGGAGGCCCTGTTCGGGCTGCAGAGCCTGATCCGCGCCACCGGTGAGCCCACCCAGGCGGAATTCTTCCGTTACACCTCCAGCCACCTGCAGCGCCTTGAGGGCCTCCAGGCCCTCTCCTGGAATCCGCTGGTGCCGGATCACGACCGCACCAGCTTCGAGGCCCGGCAACGACAGATCCCGGGACGGCAAGGTTTCCGGATCACCGAGAAGGACCGTCAAGGGATGCTGGTGCCGGCCGGACGGCGCCCGCTCAGCGTGCCGGTGACCCTGATCGAGCCGTTGCAGGCGAACCAGGCCGCCCTGGGATTCGACATCGGCTCCGACCCGATCCGCGCCGCCACGATCCGCGCGGCTCTGTCTGCCGAGAGCCCGAAGGCCACGGCCCCGATCAAGCTGGTGCAGGAGCGCGGGCTGCAGAAGGGAGTGCTGCTGATCCTCGCCATCGAGGAGCCCAAAGGCTTCGTGGTGGGGGTCTACCGGCTGGGCGATCTGCTGGAAGACTGCTTCCGGGATCCAGCCTGGAGGGATTTCAACATGCGGCTTCTGGAGAGCACACCCGGCCAGGAGCCTCGGGAACTGGCTCAGGTGCCACGCAACGCCGATGCCATCTCGCCGTCACACCGAAGTGCCGCTCCCGTCGTGAGCCGACCGGTGGAGCTGGGAGGGCAGCCGTGGCAGCTCGAAGTGAAACGGAATGGCTCATTCCCAGAGGGATCTGCGGGGGGCAACGGTTCCGGCCTGGTTCCTCTGGTGGGTCTGCTGATCAGTGGCCCGCTGGAAGGGTTTCTGCTGCTCACCTCCGGCACCGAACGCCTCCGGCAGAAGAGGTTGCAGCAGAAACTGCGCACGAGCCTCACCGCCGCTGCCAAGACCCATGAGATCAAACAGCCCCTGGCCCGGTTGCTGCTCCAGGCCCATGCGATCCAGGGGCTGCAGCATCGCCAGCGGCAGGAGAGCGCGGACGATGGGGTACTCGCGGGTCTCGCGGAGGGGATCGCACGGGATGCCCGCGAGGTGAGCTCTGCCATCGACGGCATCCGCAACCTGCTCGACAACGGGGATCCTGTCCTGGTGCCGATCAACCTCAGCGAACCGGTGGAGTCTGCGCTGCTGGTGCTGAAAGGCGATCTGCAGGAGCGGGGGATTCAGATGGTGTCCCGAGGGCTGCACGAGCCCCACAGGATCGACGGGGACAGGGGGCAGCTGCAGGTGATGGTGATCAATCTCGTTCGCAACGCCATCGCGGCCGCTGGGCCCGGGGGCCGCATCGAGATCGCTCTCAGCGACAGGTCGTTCGGTGTGGAGTTGACCGTCGGCGATAACGGACCTGGGTTCCCGAAGGGGGTTCAGCAGATCGAGGACGTCTTCCTGGCGAGCCGCAAGCCGGAGGGCACGGGGATCGGCCTGTTCCTGGTGAGCTGTGCGGTGGACAACCATCGGGGAACGATCCAGCTGGGACGGTCTCCCCTGGGGGGAGCCTGCGTCACGATTCGCTTCACACCTGTGGCCAGTTGGCCTCGCGCCGGTCATCCCGGCAGCGGCAGTCCCTGGTGGTTTCCGAGATGGCGTCCAGCCTCATCCCGTTGGCGAAGGGGGGGGGGGCGCCGCGATGAGCGAGAAGTGCGTCGACGAACTGATGCATCGCAGCGGTAGAGCCCCTTGCATCTCGGGGGTCAGGAACGCAGTTAGATAGGTCCAACCTTCCAGTGCTCCGGCGCGGCTGAGCAGCTCCGGATCAAGATCAGCCAGCTGCTGAAACCAGTCCTCAGAACGGATGCGACAGGATCGGAAACAAGTGCGGACTTAATTTCGTAGAGCTGGATCACAAAATAGGCTGTGGCACTGATTGCACAGCCTCCGTGACTGAACGCCGGCTGAGTCAGCCCACGATATCGATCGCACTGCGATGAATCGGGATCATCACCAGATCAGTGACCAGCTCCGTTGCCTTCCAGTCAGCCGCAGCGGGGCAGGCCGGAAAAGTGATGGCGCAGAGTGTCCACCAGCTGGTGAATGGAGGGTTCACCCACATGCTCGGCGAGGAAAACCAGGGCTTCGGTGTAGGGGCAGGGGAGGGAATCATCCAGCACGTGGGGGGGAAGCCTGAGGCTTCGGTGCATTTCATGTGTCAGAAAAGTCGCCTCATACAGCCCACTGTCGCCGTCGACCCTGACGGCCAGGTTTTGCAGATGCCGATCATCAAGCATCTGAAAGGCTAACTGGGACTTGGTTCGACAGGGATCGGAGAAAAAAGGGAACAGATGGAGCTGAAATCGCGAGGATTTATTGTTAGATGAGACTGCTGGTCTTGAGGCCGGAGCGACCGACGCAGCATCCTGCCAGGGCCAAACCACGAGATTGATGGCACCGTGATAAAGGGGTAAAATCATCAGTTGATTGGCCTGAGCGGGGCTGATCAGCTCCACCTGAGGTGGAGACAGCAGGCAGGCATCGATGATCCGTTCAGTGAGTAGCTCAAGAGGATTTGCGCAGGAATAGGTTTCGTACGGCGTATTGAAGATCCAGTGGGGAATCTCCCGTTGCCGCAGACCTTGTGATGTCCAGAATGGTGCATGTAGCCTCAGAGGCTTGCTGCCGCGGAAGCGAAAGAGCTGATGGACCTGGCGCTCCATCCGCAAAAGTGACGATGTATTTCTGACTCTCCAGCCAGAGGATCTACGTTCCACATCTCCACCAAAGATCGAAAGCACATGACAGGCACGACGTATGACCGTGCTCTGATTCGCATGGACAATGGCGGCCGCGCGATGGGAGCTCGCCATCCAGAGCATTGCGTCGAGTGCTTCGAGATGCTCCTGATCAACCATAGGCCTCGAGTGTTCTCTCAGAAAAACCTTAGTTTCCTGCCAAGACGGAACAATCGGCGCTTCCTCTGTATTTACAGACAGTCACAGAGACCACAACCTGATCCCTCCGTAAGCAGATGCACCTAGGATCATGGACTCATGATTGCGACCCTCCCACTCCACCTGAGGTCGTGGAGTGAACGATCCGCCCAGGAGATACCTCCCCAGAGGAATGCGGGGCCTCTGCGAGATGGGGAAAGTGAGTGCAGCCCACCTCTGAAGATCTGCGATGCAGCTCACCGTCTGTCCCGCACGCCGCCTTCTGGCTGTGAAGCCTTCTGGCTGTGAACATGATCCTGATCTCAGCCCTGCTCACGGGCATTGGCACCTTGCCGGGCCAGGCCGAGCCGCCGCAAGCCGCAGGCCGGTCCAGGGCTCCGGTCAGCCTGACGTCTGATCCACTCGACCCGTCCACAGGAACCAGTCGGATCCGATCCAAAGCCCCTGTTTCCCAGGAAGTCAGCGTGATCCCCGGAAGGAACCTGCAGCGAAAGCTTCGTACCAGCCTGATAGCTGCTGCCAAACCCCAGGTCATCAAGCAGCCACTTGCGGGTCTGTTGCCACTCGGATCTGGGATGGAAACAGAACCGGTGATCCAGGTGAAAATACCTAGGAATCCTGATCTGAATCTTCGCGTTCTTAGGCCAGCTAGTACTCAGGATGAGGTATGACGCGGTTCATCCCCCCCCGGCAGATACCCATCCAGGGGGATTACCAGCGTTTAGGAGAGCGGGATAGTCGAGTGGCATAAAGACAGCGATAAACAGGTGTATCCAAGGCTACAAAAACTCTTGGCGAGCCTGAACAACCGGAATGACGGGATCGCGATGGAGATCTCCTCCCCGTTCCAATCCTGGGCGCTACGGACCTGGCCGGAGCTGACGGCTCTCGCCCTGGCAGCAGCTCTGGGCGGAACCTCCCGGCTCCCCTCGATGCTGGCCCTTGCCTTGATGATCCGTGTGGCCTGGTGCTTGGCCGAACTGGTGCACGGGGCGGGGCACATGGTCTTGCGGGCGGTGGTCGATGGGAACACTGGCGTTCTCAGACTCACCAACGTTCTCGAGCATCGTTCTGCAGCCCAGGTCATGGGCTCCCTGCTGCCGCTGGCTCCCATCGGGCCTCCAGACGGGCGCCACCTGCCGATCCCCTGGACTGGCGTCGGTGAGCAGGAGCCCTGGAAAGTGCGGCTCAAGGCCTGCGGTGGCCTGCTCCTCAACGCCGCTGCAGCAGTCCTGGCCGGGTGGCTGCTGCTTCGGCTTCCCCCCCAGAGCCCCGTGCCGATCCTGGTGCTGGTAGCCGGTGTCTTGGCCGCCAACGCCGCACTCCTGTTGGCCTCCCGCAGCGACTGGGAGGCCATCGCGAGCGGCCATGCTGTTCGCTTGCACTGCGGCAATTTCGGGTTCATCTCCGCCCCGGAGCCCCCAGGCAACGGGGAGCTGCTCTCCCCCCGGGCTATTGAACGCTTCGATCGTATGGGCAGGGAGACCGAGCTTCGTGGTGCCCAGGCTGGTGGCGGCCTGGTGATGGCGCAGGATCGCCACGGCCAGAACTGTTTCGTGGGTCACCGGATCGTCAACGCCAAGCGAGGCGACCTCACCCCCTCTCTGGAGGCCGGCTTCCGGCGCCAGCGGCAAAGGGCTCGCCGCGCTGGCATAAGGCCCCATCCCTCCAGCCTGATGGCCAGCTGGCACTACCGCTTCGGAACCAGCGGCCCACCGGCTGTCAAGGAAACCCACTGGCTGGAGTGGAGCCCCGTTCAGCGACGGCGTGTCTGGCAGTTCCAGAACGGACGCTGGCAGGCCGAGCCGAAGACCATTCACCACCGCATCACTCACAACGGTGACTTCGAGGCCTTCCACTTCGATGGTTCCGAGGTGGATGTCACTGCGCTTGGTCTGTGGTTGGGCCATGCCCTGGCTCAGCCGGCTACAGCCGTGGTGGATTCAGCCCGGATCGCCGGAATGATGGATCTGTTGATCTGTCAGGGAGACTGGTTCGCCGCAGTGCGGTGGGCCTTTCTGCGGACATTGGCTGTCTATCCGCAGACTCCCCCACAGGCAGCCCTCGAGGCCTGGACGCGGCAGTTGGAATCATGTTTTGTGGATCACATAACGGATCAGGCGGGGGAGCAGGACAACCCCGACGGGGAATGGATGCAGCGCCTGATGGACAGAATGCTTCCATCCCTCAGCCCCGATCCCTTGCTCAGGACCCACGGCAAGGAGGGATTGCAGCACTTCATATCCAACGCCATCAACGCCTTTCTGTACAACGATCCGGGCAGGGCGGTGCGTCAGTTCATGGACCGGGCGCGCGGAAGCTTCGGCCTGATGGTCGTCTCGACCACCTGGGCGGATCAACTGGTGCTGAGCAGCCTTGGCCAACCGATCAGCATCGGTTTTGACCCCGTTTCCGAGCTGGCCCTCTACGCCTCCGAATCGACAGCCGTCGATGCCGTCTTAACCGCTGCGGATTGTGCCTGGAGGATCGATCTCGATCAGAACGCTGGTGAGATCGCAGTTCTCTCCAGCAGCGATCTGGACATCACTTCGCTCTCACTGGAGCGGGAGTTGTCCACTCAGGAAATCATTCGGCGGCGCCATCCCTATGGTGATCGCACCAAGAACGGCTGGGGAGCAACCTGCTCCATTCCCCTTCCGGCCCAGCCTCAGGATCCTGTAAGGGCTGACCTTGCCGCCATTCCAGCCCTGCTCTGCGGCATCAGGAACGGCTGGATCGATCCGGGATCTCCCAATCGACAGAGTGCCAACGTTCTCGCACAGCTGCTGATTGCCAAAGCAGCGAATGTGGCCCACAAGCAGACCCTACTGCGCCAAGCTGGTCTGGATCCAAGCCTGGCGAAATCGAGACACGTTGATCTGCTTGTGACTGGTGTTGAAAATAGCTTGTGGTTGGGAGAACAATTCGCCAGGGATCTCTCCGCCGTCATGCCGTTGTTGTCAGTGAAGGCACTCTCAGCGAATACTGTGTTGAAGGGCTTGCAGAACGACTTCGAATCCCTGGCTCTCGCCAAGCAATCGATCGTGCTTGTGCTCAGCCATTCCGGCCGCACGTTCCCCTCCCTGCAGGTCATGGAAGCATGCGATCTTCTGGTGCGGCGGGGAGTGATCCGTGATTTCTTCGTCCTCGTCGGCGAACCTGATGCCCTGCTGGGTTCGCCGATCCTCACCCCTAACATGCCCGGAGAACCCTTCAGCCGGCGTCTCTTCACCACTGGGGCCGGACGCCGGCGAGCCGAAGCGGCCAGCGCCACGGTCGCCGCGATGCATCAGACCCTCAGCGAGTTGCTCTTCTGCCTCAGCAGAGAGCTCCTGAAGGCGTTTCCTGACGAGAGGCAACGGCCGCTGGGGATGCGGCTCTCCAGAGACGAACTGATGCATCTGGAGAACGTGGAGAGTCAGTATTTCCTGCAGGAGAGCCGTGAAATCCTGGGTGTCGACGCTCAGGGTCAGCGCTCACCAACGGCAATCTCGCGCCAGCTCGAGCGAGGGGGGCGCGGCTGGGCCCAGCATGTGCTGGAAACACCGATCGCCTGGGCCGTTCATGCCTTCTACATCCTGATCTCCGTCACATTCGGCTTGCCCCTCTTTCAGACGCTCACCCAAGCAGTGGTGCAGACCATGAATCTCACCCAGGGATGGCTCGCCGGCACTCTGCTGAGTGGTGCCCTGGAGACCGACATCGCTTTCTATGTCTTCGGACCCTGGTGCTGGACGCTGGCTCTCCGCTGCTTGCAGGGTCGACCCTTACTGGCCCGCACTGGCCGCCGCTCCCTGGTTGTTGGGGAAGCACCATGGATTCACCCGTTGCTGACCAACTACATCAGCAAGTTATTTTCCCTCAGCTTCGGCATCGCCTCCCTTGACGTACAGGGTGGCGATGCCGGGGACCACCTTCTTCACACCCATGCCCACAGGGTAGTGAGAGGCACCCTGCTGTTCCTTGGAATTCCCGATGGGCGTTGCAGCAAGCTCCAACGTGCCGAAGCGAATGCTGTTCTGCTCACCGCGCGTCAGTCGGATGGCATCAGGCACTGGGGAACAGGCCCCGAGATCATAGCCATCGGCTCAGAACCCTCCATCGCAGCCGGCCCATTTCGCAGGAGCCTGCTCCTGCCCAGCACAATCCATGGAGGTTGCGCCGAAGAGCGTGTCCCGCCGAGCAGCGAAGTCGTCGACCATCTCAGGGAATCCCGATTCGGAGCTTTCCGTAGGTTGTTGGCAAGCTATGTCTTCTTTTGGGCGATGGCCCGCGACGTCGCACGACTGCCGTTGCTGGGGTTCAAGTGGTGGAGATCCCAGAGTCGGACCCGGGTGATGACCACGGCGGCACCGGTATCAGCTGCGGGACTGGATCTTGCCGAGCCCAGGGAGGTTGCTGAACTGCATCTCGATAGCTTCGCCTCTCGTGAGCAAAGCTGAGGATCTTGCCTGATCTTGGAACCAAGAGAGAAAAGCCGCCTCCAACATCAAGCGAGGAGGCTCAAAAAAAGCCCGCTCAATTTGAGCGGGCCTTCAAGAGACGGAGCACGTCAATCCTAGAGGATTTGACTATTTTGCGGTTGACGCAAAATCAGGATAGGCCTCCATACCGTGTTCGCCGATATCCAGACCTTCGATCTCCTCGGTTTCAGTGACCCGGATGCCACCGAAGATGGCACCGATGATCGACCAGAGGATCCAGGAGCTGACGGCCGCGAAGACGCCGTAGGCGATGACACCCACAAACTGGGAGCCGAGCTGGCCAAAGCCGTGGCCATAGAAGAGGCCGTAGTCGGTGTTGAACAGACCCACGGCCAGGGTGCCCCAGATGCCGCAGGCGCCGTGGACGGAGAAGGCGCCCACCGGGTCGTCGATCTGGAGAGAATCCAGCACAGCAACCGAGAACACCACGATGGTGCCGCCGATGAAGCCGGCAACCCAGGCACCACCCATGGTGAAGCCGTCGCAGCCTGCGGTGACGCTCACCAGACCGGCGAGGATGCCGTTGATGGTCATCGTGAGATCGGGCTTGCCGCCACGAATCTGGGAGACGATCGTGCCGGCGATGCCACCCCCGGCGGCCCCCAGGGTGGTGGTGACGGCCACGAAGGGCACCGTTTCATCCATGGCCAGGACGGAACCAGGGTTGAAGCCATACCAGCCGATCCACAGGATCAGGCAGCCCAAGGTGGCGATGGCCATGTTGTGGCCCGGAAGGGCCTGGGGCCTGCCACTGGCGAACTTGCCGATGCGGGGTCCGAGAAGCATCGCGCCCACAACTCCGGCCCAGGCGCCGAAGGAGTGCACGATCGAGGACCCGGCGAAGTCGATGAAACCGAGCTCACTCAACCAGCCACCGTTCCACTGCCAGGAGCCGGAGATGGGATAGAGGATGCCCACCAGCACCAGTGAGAAGATCACGAACTCACCAAACTTGATGCGCTCGGCCACCAGACCGGAAACGATCGTGGCGGCGGTGGCGGCGAAGGCCACCTGGAAGAAGAAGTCGACCGTGGGTACCAGGGCTGCTTCGGTCACCATGTCTGGCGTGACCGTTGGGTCGAAGAACAGACCTCCGAAGAAAAGCCATCCCCCGAGAACCGAATCCCCGTACATCAGCGAGTATCCGATGAACCAGTAGGCGGTGGCCGCCAGGGCGAACACGATCAGGTTCTTCAGGAGGATGTTGACCGCGTTTTTCTGGCGGCACATTCCGGATTCGACCATGGCGAATCCGGCATTCATGAAGATGACCAGAATCGCGCAGATGAAGATGAAAAGATTGTTGGCCAGAAAGGCTGCCGACAGTTCCGGTAGCTCGGCCGCGTGGGCAGACAGGTTGAACACCCCGAGGCCAAGCAGGGCGAGCGGAACGCAGGCCAGCCAGGTGAGGGAGCGTTGCGAGGCCAGACCGCGAATGCTGCGCAGCATCAATGCGGGGGCCTCAAGCAGGCTTGCCTCCTGCAGACGCCTGGGGCGCCTGGGAGGGTGGGAAGCAATGGTCATGGGCAGATCGGAAGGACGGCTGCACGGGAAATTGGATGCCCTTGCGACATCCATCGGCAGAGACAATGCGGCCTCACCGCCCCAGCTGATGTTCGTTTCGCTACAAAACATGCCCAGGGACGGGAAGGGCGCTCAACGGGGCCGGGGTTCCCACTCCATCGTCTGCTGCAACCGCTACAGACCCCAAGGGGCCCAACCCCTAAACAAGTTCCGATTTCACTGGATTTCGCGTGAAGCAGATTCAAGCCGTCATTCGCCCCGAAAAACTCGACGCGGTGAAGGACGCCCTCGTGGCCATCGGCGTCAATGGCCTGACGGTGATCCCCGTCCAGGGTTTCGGCCAGCAGTTCGGCCACACCGAGGTCTACCGCGGTGTGAAGATCGAAGCCCGTCTTCTCTCCAAGCTGATGCTCATCACCGTCGTCCCCGACGACAAGGCCGACGCCGTGATCGAAGCCTTCAAGACCTCGGCCCGCACCGGTGAGGTGGGTGACGGCAAGGTCTGGGTGTTGCCGGTGGAAGCCACCGTTCGCCTGCGCACTGGCGAGAGCGGCGACGCCGTGGTGGGCTGAGCACCGAGCTGAGCACTCAAGCGAAAAGCCCGGGCTGCAAGGCCCGGGCTTTGTTGTGGACTGATTTGTTGTGGACTGTGGTGAAAGAGGGCTCGCCAGCTGAAATCAGCCGACGGCGGCGGCGGCGCGATCGAAGTAGGTGCCGATCTCGCTCATCAGAGCGGAGCAGTCGCCGGGGGTGATGCCGTTGCGGTCGTTGGCGATGGAGATGGCGGCGTCCTTCATCTTGCGCACACCTTCAGCCACGGAAGCGCCGGGGACGCCGAGGGCGAGGTAGGTCTCGCGCAGGCCGTTGAGGCAGCGGTCTTCCAGCACGGAAGCGTCGCCGGTGAAGACGGCGTAGGTGACGTAGCGGAGGATGATCTCCATGTCGCGCAGGCAGGCGGCCATGCGGCGATGGGTGTAGGCGTTGCCACCGGGGGCGATCAGGGCGGGCTGGGCCTCGAAGAGATCGCGGGCCGCGTTGGTGACGATGGCGGAGGCGTTGGAGGTGATGCGGTTGACGGAATCCATCCGCTTGTTGCTGTCGGCGACCATCGCCGCAAGGGCGTCGATCTGACCAGCATTGATGAATTCGCCGCGGGCATCAGCCTGGGCAACGACCTTGGTGAAGGCGTCGAACATTGAGGAGCTCCTGTTCTCGACGGGGTGTCGGGGAGGGTGGGTACGGGCAGGTTGGCTTGACCCAGTGACAGCCGGCAGGCATGCCTGCTGCGCCAGGTACTCGTCAACTTGACCTGCCTATTGTTGGAGAAAAGGACTCCTGACTGAGATCTGGTTCACAAACGGTCATTCCACCGTGGCCAGGGCAGCACGAAAAAAGGGCCCCATAGGTGACCCCAGAGGATCTTCTGGCGTGGCGCCTCAGTTGTTCGCAGCCTTTGAGCGGGTCTTTTGACGGGCTGGCGCCACCTTGGCGGTGGCCAGATCGCCACCGTTCACGGCCACACCGGTGATTCTGCCGCCCATGCGCTGCACCATTCGCATGGTTGCGTTCATGCGGGTGTAGGGCACATTCATCACCATGTCCGCCGTGCGGGAATAGTCGTTGTTAACCAGGCCGGTCACGGTGAACGTGACCTGGCGACCGCTGCTGAAGCTGGTGCCGCGGCTACCTGCAGAAACCTTCATGGCTGGCGAAGTGATGGGGATGGCAAGAAAGGGATGGAACTGACCGTTGGTCGTCAGTTCACTGGTGTGATGCTGGCGATCCGGCTACCTTCGCGCAGAATCTGCTGCTGGGTCTGCAGCAACTTCTTGAAGGGGATGAAGCGCACGCGGTTGCTGCGCTTGTGCAGCCTGTAGTTGTTGTAGCCGGTGATCTCCACCCGGAAGGTGCGACCTTCCTCTGCGGCTCCCACGCCCTGACGGGTGACGCCATCGCTGGCCACCTTGCGGAACACAGCTCCCTTGGCGTTGGGGCTGACCACGGGCATCGGCTGCTCGGAGTGGACCGCCGGATTCCGACGGGACTGGGGCTTGAGCAGGTCTCCGCGAACGGATGCGCCAACCCCACGGGTGAGTTGCAGCATGTAGGAGAACTGCAGGCCCTGTTGACCAACGTTGTAATTGAACCCGTGCAGGAAGGGCACGACTTCTTCGCCGAAGCGCTCCTGATATTCGGCACTATCGATGTAGGAGTCGATTTCAGCATCGTAGCCCCGCTCCTGCAGAATTGTGAAGTGCTCCAGCATCTCTGCCTTGTTCTGCGGTGCCCGCCCCAGCGGGTGCTTGAAGTTGAGTTCCATGAACCTGTAGGGATTGCAGTTCTCGAAGAACTTCTGCTTGTAGAGCCCACTCTTGGCAACCTGGCGAACGAACTCACGCACGCTGGGATAGACACGCTTGAACAGCGACTCCGGGCCTTCGAGGCGCTCGCTCTTCATCACGTACTGATTGCCGAGCACCTGCCGGTAGACAGCCCGCATCAGCGCCGCTTTGTCGTTTTCTGTGGCGTTCGTCCAGTTTTCCTTGGTGCGATCGTTGGCGAAACGCTCGATGCCCAGATTAGGCAGCGTTGGCGAGGGTCATGAACTTGCGGGGGCAGGCGTATGGAGTGGAACCGCGGCAATCAGCCGTGCATCGCTGAGCAGCTCTCTGAGCACAGGCCAGGGCGGAAGCCAGGGCAGGAGCCAGGGACCGAGAGCTTGGAGCGAGAGCTATGGAAGGCGCAGTGTGATCCTATGGGCCTGTTTGGGCCCCTCATCAGGCTTACTGGAATCGTTACAAACCTGGCCAGGGTGGCCCCTCTGGCGCCATGGCGGAGGGTCGATACCATCCCTATCAAGGACGTGTTGCCCTGGAAGCCACTGCTTCGCGCCCATCGAGCTTCGCGCCCATCCATCTGATCCACCGCCGGTTCTGACCAGCGATGTCCTCTCAGCCGCCAACACCATCGCCTGTCGTGCTCGCCTCCCGGCCTGCGCCCTCGCCCAGCCAGCGCCTGGCCCAACAGCTGCAGACCCTGTCGCAGGTGGTGG